>JAEZID010000206.1 GCA_023416195.1 Pseudomonadota bacterium
TCGACATCGTGGACGATCCGGCCAACGGGCTGACGCTGTGCTCCGGCTCGCTGGGCGCCTCGTGCAAGAACGACATTCCGGCGCTGGTGCGGGAATTCGCCGGGCGCAAGCGCATCCACTTCGCGCACCTGCGCAACGTGAAGGTCACCGAGGCGGGCGACTTCTACGAGACCAGCCACCGGTCGGCGGACGGCTCGCTCGACATGGCGGAGATCGTGAAGGCCTATTACGAGGCGGGCTTCGACGGCTACGTCCGTCCGGACCACGGCCGCATGATCTGGGGCGAGACCGGCAAGCCGGGCTACGGACTCTACGACCGGGCGCTCGGGGCCGTGTACCTGAACGGCCTGTGGGAAGGCATCGCGAAGGCCGAGGGGTAATCCCGCCGCCGTTCCGCCGCGGGGATGGGCTCGCGGCGAAGGCGATCCGGGGCTTGCGCCCGCGCCCGAAGGCCCTGGGGCCCCTTGTCCCGCCCCATCATGCCCCCATGTTGCGGGGCATGATGGGCGGACGCTTCAAATCCGTGGCGAGCGCCGCTATGGTGGCGCCTTCCGGGTGCCGTGCGACCCGCTTCAGGCAGTTTCCCAGGCGATGACCAGACCCAACACCTTCCGTTCCGGCCCCGACGAGCGCGGGCATTTCGGCATCTATGGCGGACGCTTCGTCGCCGAGACGTTGATGCCGCTGATCCTTGAGGTGGAGAAAGCCTACAAGGCGGCCAAGGCCGATCCCGCCTTCGAGGGCGAGATCCGCGAACGCCTCAAGCAGTATGTGGGCCGGCCGAACCCGCTCTATTACGCGGAACGGCTGACGGAAAAGCTCGGCGGCGCGAAGATCTACTTCAAGCGCGAGGAGCTGAATCACACCGGCGCGCACAAGATCAACAACTGCGTCGGGCAGATCCTGCTGGCCCGCCGCATGGGCAAGACGCGCATCATCGCCGAAACGGGCGCCGGACAGCACGGCGTGGCGACCGCCACCGTTTGCGCGCTGTTCGACATGCCCTGCGTCATCTACATGGGCGAGACCGACGTCGCCCGGCAGCAGCCGAACGTCTTCCGCATGAAGCTTCTGGGGGCGGAGGTCGTTCCCGTCACCTCCGGCGCCAAGACGCTGAAGGACGCGATGAACGAGGCGCTGCGCGACTGGGTCACCAACGTCGCCGACACCTATTACCTGATCGGCACCGCCGCCGGCCCGCACCCGTACCCGGCCATGGTCCGCGACTTCCAGTCCGTCATCGGCGACGAGGTCCGCGCGCAGATGCAGGAACTGGAAGGCCGCCTGCCCGACTCGCTGGTCGCCTGCGTCGGCGGCGGGTCGAACGCCATCGGCCTGTTCCATCCGTTCCTGGACGACCCGACCGTGGCGATGGTCGCGGTCGAGGCCGCCGGCCACGGCATCGAGAAGGGGCCGCTGGAGCACGCGGCGTCGATCACCGGCGGCCGTCCGGGCGTGCTGCACGGCAACCGCACCTATCTGTTGCAGGACGGGGACGGGCAGATCATCGAGGGCCACTCGATCTCCGCCGGCCTGGACTATCCCGGTGTCGGGCCGGAGCACGCGTGGCTGCACGACGTCGGCCGGGTCGAGTATGTCTCGGCCACCGACCAGGAGGCGCTGGACGCCTTCCAGCTCTGCGCCCGGACCGAGGGCATCATCCCCGCGCTGGAATCCGCGCACGCGCTGGCCGAAATCGTCAAGCGCGCCCCGAAACTGCCCAAGGACCACCTCATGGTGCTGTGCCTGTCGGGCCGCGGCGACAAGGACATCTTCTCCGTCGCCCAGCACCTGGGAGTGAAGCTGTGAACCACGACACCGGTCGTATTGCCCACCGCTTCGCCAAGCTGCGGGCGGAGGGGCGCGCGGGCCTCGTCACCTTCATCACGGCGGGCGATCCGGACCTGGAGACCTGCCGGACGATCCTGGACGGCCTGCCGGACGCGGGCGCCGACCTGATCGAGCTGGGGCTGCCCTTCTCCGACCCGATGGCCGACGGCCCGGCGATCCAGGCCGCCAGCCTGCGCGCGCTGAACGGCGGGATGACCACGCGCAAGGTCCTGGACCTCGTGCGCGGCTTCCGCGCCAGGGACACGGCGACGCCGATCATCCTGATGGGCTATTACAACCCCATCCACGCCTACGGCGTGAACCACTTCCTGGCCGACGCGGTGGACGCGGGGGTCGACGGCCTGATTATCGTCGATCTGCCGCCGGAAGAGGATGAGGAGCTGTGCATCCCGGCGCTGAAGGCCGGGGTGAACTTCATCCGTCTGGCGACGCCGACCACCGATGACCAGCGCCTGCCGGCGGTGCTGCGGAACACCTCGGGCTTCGTCTATTACGTGTCGATCGCCGGCATCACCGGCACGGCCAGCGCCGACAACACGGCCGTCGGCGCGGCGGTGGAGCGGCTGAAGCGCCACACCGACCTGCCGGTGGCCGTCGGTTTCGGCATCAAGACGCCGGATCAGGCCGCCAACATCGCCCGCATCGCCGACGCGGCGGTGGTGGGCTCCGCCATCGTCACCCGCATCGCGGACGGAATCGACGCCGAAGGCAAGGCTCGTCCGGGTCTGGCCGACGATGTCCTGGGCTTCGTGCGCGAATTGTCGGCCGGCGTGCGCAAGGCGCGCATCTGAGAGCGGGAAAAGAGGAAAGACTTCGATGAACTGGCTGACCAACTACGTCCGCCCCAAGATCCGCGCCCTCTACGCCCGCAAGGAGGTTCCGGACAACCTCTGGCACAAGTGCCCGAATTGCGAGGCGATGCTGTTCCACCGCGACCTGGAAGAGAATCTGAACGTCTGCCAGCACTGCGGCTTCCACATGCGGCTGGACCCGATCAAGCGCCTGACCACGCTGTTCGACGACGGCGCCTACGAGACTGTGGAACTGCCGAAGTCGGTGGTCGATCCGCTGAAGTTCCGCGACCAGAAGCGCTACACCGACCGCCTGAAGGAGGCGCAGTCGAAGACCGGGCGCCATGACGCCATCGTCGTCGGCTCCGGCCTGATCGGCGGGCAGCCGGCGGTCGTCGCGGCCTTCGACTTCGGCTTCATGGGCGGTTCCATGGGCATCGGCGTGGGCGAGGGCATCCTGACCGCCGCCCGCACGGCCATCGCGCTGAACGCGCCGCTGATCGCCGTCCCGGCGTCGGGCGGCGCGCGCATGCAGGAAGGCATCCTGTCGCTGATGCAGATGCCGCGCTCCACCATCGCGGTGGAGATGGTCAAGGAAGCGGGCCTGCCCTACATCGTGGTCCTGACCGACCCGACCACCGGCGGCGTCACGGCCTCCTTCGCCATGATCGGCGACATCCACATCGCCGAGAAGGGCGCGCAGATCGGCTTCGCCGGCGCCCGCGTGATCGAGAGCACGATCCGCGAGACCCTGCCGGAGGGCTTCCAGCGGTCCGAATATCTGCTGGAGCACGGCATGGTGGACATGGTCGTGCATCGCCGCGACCTGCGCCCGACGCTGATCCGTACGCTGGGCCTGCTGATGCAGCCGAAGCTGGGCGTCGCGGTGGACGGGGAGGAGATCATCCCCCCGGACCACGCGGAGAAGACGGCGGCCCAGGCCGAAGCGGCCGACGCGACGCCGGTCCAGGCCGGAGCCGTGAAGGCGGGCGCCGAGCAGCCGGCCTGACGCCCGTCCACCCGAACGTAGGAAGCATCCGTGGGGACCAAGCCTGAGGGGTCGCGCGCCGACCCGGTGCTCGACCGCCTGAAGGGGCTGCACCCCAAGGTCATCGACCTGTCGCTGGACCGCGTGCACCGGCTGCTGGCGGCGCTCGGCCATCCCGAACGCCAACTGCCGCCGGTCGTGCATGTGGCGGGCACCAACGGCAAGGGTTCCACGGTCGCCTTCCTGCGCGCGATGCTGGAGGCGGCGGGATACCGCGTCCATGTCTACACCTCGCCGCATCTGGTGCGCTTTCACGAGCGCATCCGGCTGGCCGGCAGGCTGATCGAGGACGACCGGCTGGCCGCCCTGCTGGAAGACTGCGAGGTCGCCAACGCCGGGCAGCCGATCACCTTCTTCGAGGTGACCACCGTCGCCGCCTTCCTGGCCTTCGCGCGGGAGCCGGCGGACGTGGTGCTGCTGGAGACCGGGCTCGGCGGGCGGCTGGACGCGACCAATGTGGTGGACCGGCCGGCGGTGACGGCGATCACGCGCATTTCCTACGACCACCGCCAGTTCCTGGGCGACACGCTGGACGCCATCGCGGGCGAGAAGGCCGGCATCTTCAAGCCGGGCGTCCCCGCCGTGCTGGCCCCGCAGCCGCAGGAGGCGGCGGAACGGACGCTGACCGCGCGGGCCGCCGAGGTCGGGGCGCCGGTCTACAACTGGCGCGTCACGCCGGCCGGGAATGGATTCCGGTTCGAGAGTGCCAAGCGAGCGCTGGACCTGCCGCCGCCGGGGCTGGCCGGGGCGCACCAGATCGTCAACGCCGGGGTGGCGCTGGCCTGTCTCGACCATCTGCCGCTGGCGGTGGACGACGAGGCGGTGCGCCGGGGCCTCGCCGCCGTGGAGTGGCCGGCCCGCCTGCAACGGCTGACCCGTGGCCCGCTGGCCGACAGCCTGCCCGAGGGCTGGGACCTGTGGCTGGACGGCGGCCACAACGATTCGGCGGGCGAGGTTCTGGCGGTTCAGGCCGCCTCCTGGGCCAAGGAGGATCCGGCCCGGCCGCTGCTGCTGGTCTATGGCATGCTGGCGAGCAAGGAGCCGAAGGAGTTCCTGGGGCCGCTGGCGCCCTTCGTCACGGCGGCGCGCACCGTGTCCATTCCGGGCGAGGAGGCGTCGCTGTCCGCCGGGGACACCGCCGCCGCGACGCGCGCCTGCGGCATCGCCGATTCGGCGGCGGCCGAGGGGGTGGCGGACGCTCTGGCTGACTTGAAACGCCGCGTGCCGGGTCCGGCCCGCGTGCTGATCTGCGGGTCGCTCTATCTGGCGGGGACGGTGCTGGCGGAGAACGGGTAAGGCGGCGGGCTTACCGGCCGCGCTTGCCGTCCAGTTCCAGCATGCCGCGCAGGGCGGCGATGGTCTTGTCGAGCGGGCTGGGCGCCGGCTTTTCGTCGTCCTCGTCCTTTGTCTCGTCCGCCGGATCGATGGTCGTCACGTCGTCGTCCCAAGGTGCCCGTTCACCGGGGGCGTAGAGGTCGGTCGGCGTCAGCGCCTTCGAATCCTTGTCCGACGGGTCTTCCTTCTGCCGGACGATCTCGGCCAGCGACAGGGGGCGGTACTCCTCCTCTTCCGGATCGTCGGCCTCGACGAGGGCGCGCAGGGCGCGCAACGCCTCTTCCATCTCCAGTTCCTGAGCGGACTTCCGGGGCTTGGGCGCTTGGTCCTTTTCGTCCGGCTCGGGCGTGGGGAATTCGTCCTTCGGCCGCGGTGCGCGGGACTCGCCGGTGTCTCCGGCGGCCCGGTCCTCAGCGACGGTGTCCTCGGCGACGGTGTCTTCGAAAGCGGGATCCACGATGGCGAAGCGGGGACGGGCGGGCGGTTCGTCGTCCTCGGCATCCGCCTCAGCCTCCGCCTTCGCCTCCGCACCGGCGGGTTCGGCGGCGGCTTCCTGCACCATGTTGCGGAGCGCCGCGATGGTCTTGTCGAGCGGCTGGTCGTCGGGTTCGCGCTCCCAGCCACGGTCCCGCTCCCAAGGCGGCGGGGCCTTTTCCGGGTCGCGGATGGCGAAGGCGAGGATTTCCTCTTCCGACGGTTCCTCGTCCGCGTCGGGGCGTTCGTCGGCGAAGCCAGCGTCGTCGGCGAACTCGTCCTCATCCTCGTCCTCGTCGAAGTCGCTGCGCACCAGCGCCTTCGGCGAGAAGACGGGCGGCGGGGCGTCCTCGTCGTCCTTGTCACCGGCGTCCGTGTCACCGGCGTCGATCATGCCGCGCAGGGCCGCGATGGTCCAATCGAGCGGCTCTTCCTCCACCGTTGCCGGTTCTTCCGGTGCGGGACGGTTGTCCTCGTCCGCCGGAGGCTCGTCGTTTTCCTGACGGGCGGCCATGTCGGCGAGCGAAATGGGTTCCCACAGCGGGCGACGGCCCGACTCGGGGGGTGGCGGTCCGTCGGCGATTAGCGCTTCAAGCGGTATGTCGTCCGGTTCCGCCGGCTTGTGTTTTTCCGGCTTCGCCGGTTTGGGCGCGTGCCGGGCCGCCGCTTCGCGGGGCGTCGTCGTCGTGGCCGCCTCGCGTGCGTCCGCCTTTTCGGCCCTTGGCGTCGCCTCGTCGCGGGTGCGCACGGTGTCGAGCAGCCCTTGCAGGGCGGCAAGCGGGCCGGCGAAGGAGGGGGCTTGGGCGGGTTCATTCGCCTCCGCCGTCGCGACCACGGACAGGCGGGCCGGCACCGGCCGGGTCTCCGTATCGCGGGAATCGCACTTCGAGCAGCGGTAGTGCGGGGCGATGGAGAGCACCGGGTAGTTGGGGCCGAACCGCTGCTGCAACTTGGCGCGCGGCAGCACGCCTTCGTGTCCGCAGGCGCGGCAGCGGACGTGCACATCGACCTCGATGTCGCGTAGGTACAGCATGCGAGCCATCGGCGCAGTATACGCAGCGGCGTTGCCTTGCCCAGCGGATTCCGCCCGCCGGACCATGCGGCGGACCGCCGCCCGTGGTGACTTTTTCCGTCCGGCGATGTTAGCCGATTTGCCGCTGAACCTTCGCGCAAACCGTGCTATAAGCGCGCGCAGTGCGTCCGTAGCTCAGCAGGATAGAGCACAGGATTCCTAATCCTGGGGCCGTGGGTTCGAATCCCGCCGGGCGCACCAACAATTCCAAGCCCTTGACGCCGTTTCCCGCAAACACATTCAGGGGCGTCCTGAGGTTTGCGGAGGGAACGTCACCGGTGAGCCCTTCATCGGGGCCATGGCGGCTCGGGCGGGCCGGTCTCAGCGCTTGCCGACCAGCCGGCGCCACAGCGGGGTCGTCTGCGCCTCCGCATCCTTTTCGGCAAGCCATTCGTCGGCCAGTTCGCGCACCTGCCAGTTGCCGAGGAAACGGTCGCAATCGACGGCAGCGTAAAGCCGAACCCTGTCCTTGCCCAGCCGCTCGAAATACTCCAGCGTCCTTTGGCGGTCGATGTCTTCCATTGCCCGCATCGTGCCGATACCCATGTTCGGTGTCCGCAGCCGCGGCTTGCACTGCATTTTGTTCAATAATTCGGTATATAGTGGGGATAATCCGGTGCGGCAATATGTCAATCGCCGGAGGGGCTTTTGGCCGCACCCGCTCTGAAAAGCAGGGTGGGCAACAATCCGCTCCACCTCCCTTCCCACCCGCGCTGTGCGCGTGCACAATGGATGGGACAAGAACGGAGGAGGGGAGACCATGAACAAGTCGTCGTGGTTGGTCGGGACTCTGGCGGCCGGTTTGGTCGGATTGTGGACGGCGGCGGCTTCGGCCCAACAATTGCCGAAGGTCACCGTCGCGGTGAGCGGCTGGACCGGCTTTGCGCCGGTGACGCTGGCGAAGGAAACCGGCATCTTCCGCAAGAACGGGATCGAGGTGGAGATCAAGAAGATGCCCACCTCCAACCGCCATCAGGCGATGGCGGCGGGCGAGGTGCAGGCGATCACCACCACGGTGGACACGCACATCCTCTACGCCTCCTCCGGCGTGGACGTGACGCAGGTGCTGGTGCTCGACAGCTCGCACGGCGGCGACGGCATCGCGGTGCGCGACGGGATCGACGGCGTCGCCGGCCTGAAGGGCAAGCAGGTCGCCGTCCAGTTCGGCGGCGTGCCGCAGTTCTGGCTGGCCTACGTGATGAAGAAGAACGGCCTGTCCATCAACGACGTGCAGGCGACCAACCTGCAACCGTCCGATGCCGCCAACGCCTTCGTCGCCGGCCAGTTCGACGCCGCCGTGACCTACGAGCCCTATCTGTCCAAGGTGCGCGAAGCCAAGGGCAAGATCATCGTCACCTCCGACCAGACGCCGGGCGTCATCATCGACACGCTGGCCTTCCAGCCCGACTACATCAAGAAGAACCCCAAGGTCGTCCAGGCCTTCGTGGACAGCTGGTTCGAGGCGCTGGAGATGATCAAGGCCGACCAGCAGAAGGCGTTCGAGATCATGGGCAAGGACGTCAACCAGACGCCGGAGCAGTTCGCGGCCTCGGCCAAGTTCGTGCGCTGGTACGACAAGGCGGGCAACCGGGAGTATTTCGCCAACACCCTGCCGGGCTTCATGACGGAGGTGCAGGACGTGATGCTGGAGGCGAAGCTGGTCCGCAAGGCGCCGCCAAGCCTGGAGGCGATGATGGACCCGTCCTTCGTGAAGTGACGGCGTGAAGTGACGGCGACCTTGCCCCTTCCCTAACCCTCCCCCGCCGTTGGCGGGAGAGGGGACTGCCGCCGTCTCTCCCTCCACCGCGACAGCGGGGGAGGGGCGGGGAGGGGGCAAACGCTTACTCGATCGAACCGCGTCCGGACATGCCTCAACTGTTCACACCTTTGAAACCCGTAGCGCCGTCCCTGCGGACGGTGCTGTCGGTCGCCTGCTTCGCGCTGTTCTTCCTGGGCTGGGGGGTGGCGACCTACGGCGGCTTCGTCAAGCCGCTGTTCCTCGCCTCCCCCGGCGACACGCTGGTGGCCGGCGTGGCGCTGTTCCGCGAGTTCGGCTTCGCCGAGGACATCGCCGTCACCGTGTGGCGCGTGTTCGCGGGCTTCGCCATGGCGGCGGCGGTCGCCGTGCCGCTCGGCATCCTGATGGGGGCGTTCAAGCCGGTGGAGGCGTTCTTCGAAGGCTTCGTGTCCTTCGCGCGCTATCTGCCGGCGTCGGCCTTTATTCCG
>JAEZID010000251.1 GCA_023416195.1 Pseudomonadota bacterium
TGTTCCTGCCCCGACTGGTCGAACCCCTGCAAGCATGTGGCGGCGGTCTACTACCTGCTGGCCGAGCGGTTCGACCGCGACCCGTTCCTGCTGCTCCGCCTGCGCGGCCGGGACCGCGCGGCCTTCCTGGCGATGCTCGGCGACGCCGGCGGAAGCGGAGCGCCGGAGCCCGAGGCGCCGGAGCCGCCCAAGCCCCTGTCGGCGGAGGCGGGGGCCTTCTGGCGGGGGCGGCCGCTTCCCCCGGACCTGCTCGGCGGGCTGGACGTGACCGCCTCCGTGCCGTTGGCGGCGACGCTCGGCCCGCTCCCGTTCTGGCGGGGCGAGGCGAACTTCGTGGAGGCGGTCACGGCAGCTCTCACGGCGGCCCTGGCCCGTGCCGGGCAAAAATAATGGCCGGGTAAAGATGAGGCGTGCCGCGAACCGAAGTCCACGGCACGCCCCGGCGGTCACTCGGCGGCTTCGGGCTTCTTGCGGTCGGTCGCCAGACGGACCGGAGCCTGAGCGGACTCGCGCAGCGACGGTTCGACGTAGGCACGGCCGTAGTAGCTGTCGAGGAGCAGCTGCTTGATCTCGGCGATCAGCGGGAAGCGCGGGTTGGCGCCGGTGCACTGGTCGTCGAAGGCGGCCTCCGCGATGGCGTCGACCTTGGCGAGGAAGTCCGCCTCCGGCACGCCGGCCGCCTGGATCGACGGCGGGATGTCCAGCGTGGCCTTCAGGTCCTCGACCCAGGCGATCAGCTTCTCGACCCGCTCGTGGTCGCGGCTGCCGCCCAGATTCAGGTGCCGGGCGATTTCGGCGTAGCGTGCGACGCTCTTGGGCCGGTCGTACTGGCTGAAGGCCGTCTGCTTGGTCGGCACGTCCACCGCGTTGTAGCGGATCACGTTGGCGATCAGCAGCGCGTTGGCGAGGCCGTGCGCCAGATGGAACTCCGCCCCCAGCTTGTGCGCCATGGAATGGCAGACGCCGAGGAAGGCGTTGGCGAAGGCGATGCCGGCAAGGCTCGCCGCGTTGTGCACCTGCTCGCGCGCCTTCGGATCGCGGGCGCCGTTCCGGTAGGCGGACGGCAGATGCTCCTTCAGCAGCTTCAGGGCCTGCAACGCCTGCCCGTCGCTGTACTCGTTCGCCAGGACCGAGGCGTAGGCCTCCAGCGCGTGCGTCACCGCGTCGATGCCGCCCGCCGCCGTCAGCGGCTTGGGCATGTCCATGACGAGGTTGGCGTCGATGATCGCCATGTTCGGCGTCAGCTCATAGTCGGCGATCGGGTACTTGATCCCGGTGCGCTCGTCCGTGACCACCGCGAAGGGCGTCACCTCCGACCCGGTGCCCGAGGTGGTTGGCACCGCCACGAACTGCGCCTTCAAGCCCAGCTTGGGGAAGGTGTAGATGCGCTTGCGGATGTCCATGAAGCGCAGCGCCAGATCCTCGAACGCCACGTCCGGCGCCTCGTACATCACCCACATGATCTTGGCCGCGTCCATGGGCGAACCGCCGCCCAGCGCCAGGATCACGTCCGGCTGGAAGGCGTTGGCGAGCGCCAGCCCCCGGCGCACGACGGCCAGCGTCGGGTCGGCGTTGACCTCGAAGAAGGTTTCCACCTCCAGCCCGAGGGATTTGAGGATGCGCACCGTCTCGGCGACGTGGCCGTTCTCGAACAGGAAGCGGTCGGTGACGATCAGGCAGCGGTTCCTGCCGCGCAGTTCCTCCAGCGCGAAGGGCAGGCAGCCCCGGCGGAAGTAGATGGATTTCGGCAGCTTGTGCCACAGCATGTTCTCGGCCCGCTTCGCCACGGTCTTGCGGTTCAGCAGGTGCTGCGGCCCGACGTTCTCCGAAATCGAGTTGCCGCCCCACGAGCCGCAGCCCAGCGTCAGCGACGGCGCGAGGCGGAAGTTGTAGAGGTCGCCGATGCCGCCCTGCGAGGAGGGCGTATCGATCAGGATGCGCGCGGTCTTCATGCGGTCGCCGAAGATGCGGATGCGCTCGGCCTGCTGGTCCTGGTCGGTGTAGAGGGCCGAGGTGTGGCCGATGCCGCCGAGCGCCACGAGATCCGCCGCCTTGTCGCAGGCGTCCATGAAGTCCCGGGCGCGGTAGAGCGCCAGCGTCGGCGACAGCTTTTCGTGCGCGAAGGGCTCGTCGCAGCCGGTGTCGGTCACCTCGGCGATCAGCACCTTGGTGTTGGCGGGCACGGTGACGCCGGCCATCTCCGCGATGGCGCGGGCGGACTGGCCGACGATGGCGGAGTTGAGGGAGCCTTCCGTCAGCAGGACCTTGCGCACCGCGTCGGCCTCTTCGGCCGAGAGGATGTAGCCGCCATGGTGGGCGAAGCGGTCGCGCACCGCGTCGTAGACCGCGTCCACGACGATGGCCGACTGTTCCGACGCGCAGACCACGCCGTTGTCGAAGGTCTTGGACATCAGGATGGAGGCGACGGCGCGCTTGATGTCCGCGAACTCGTCGATCACCGCCGGGGTGTTGCCGGCGCCGACGCCGATGGCCGGCTTGCCCGACGAATAGGCCGCCCGCACCATGCCCGGCCCGCCGGTGGCGAGGATCAGGTTGATGTCCGGGTGGTGCATGACGGCGTTCGACAGCTCCAGCGAGGGTTCGTCGATCCAGCCGATGATGTCCGGCGGCGCCCCGGCCTCGACGGCGGCGGCCAGGACGAGGCGGGCGGCCTCGCAGGTCGCCTTGCGCGCGCGCGGGTGCGGCGAGAAGACGATGCCGTTGCGCGTCTTCAGGCTGATCAGCGCCTTGAAGATGGCGGTGGAGGTCGGGTTGGTGGTCGGGACGATGGCGCAGATCAGGCCGATCGGCTCGGCGATCGTCATGATGCCGAATTCAGGGTCCTCTTCGAGGATGCCGCAGGTCTTCTCGTCCTTGTACTTGTTGTAGATGTATTCGGACGCGAAGTGGTTTTTGATGACCTTGTCCTCCATGACGCCCATGCGGGTTTCCTCCACCGCCAGCTTGGCGAGCGGGATGCGGGCGTTGGCGGCGGCCAGGGCCGCGCTGCGGAAGATGCGGTCGACCTTGTCCTGCGGGAAGTCCGAGAAGACCTTCTGGGCTTCCTTCACGCGGGCGATGAGGGCGTCGAGGTCGGCGAGTGTGGTGACTGTCATAGCCGTTGCTCACTTCTACTGACGGGGCGCGCGAGCGCGGTCCATTGCAGGGCGCCTCATGGGCGACGCGGTTTTTTGAAATACCCGCCAGAGAGGCGATTTGGTTCCAACGACGGATGCTGGAAACGCTCTCCGGGCGCCCGCATCGGCCGTGCTGTAGCAAAGCTGCATGTGGTAGACTTGTGCGTACGTCCGAAAGGGAGAGGGTGGGGCGATGCTGACCAGGATCGAGGCGTTGCGCGACCAGTTCCGGCCGTCGGAACGCAAGCTGGCCGAGTATGTGCTGGCTCAGCCGGGCGAGGTCATCAACCTGCACATGGCCGATCTGGCGAAGCGCGTGGGGGTCAGTGAACCGACGATCGCGCGTTTCTGCGCCACGCTGGGATGCAGCGGCTTCCGGGAGTTCAAGATCAAGCTGGCGCAGAACATCGCCGGGGGCATGCCCTTCATCCACCAGGACGTCCGCCCGGACGACGGCGCCGACGCGATCATCGGAAAGCTTGCCGACCGGACCATCGCGACCCTGATGAAGGTCCGCAGCAACCTGTCGGCCGGCGCCGTGGAGCGCGCCGCCGACCTGATGGCGCGGGCGCGCCGCATCGAATTCTACGGCGCGGGCAATTCCGGCATCGTCGCGCAGGACATCCAGCACAAGTTCTTCCGCCTGGGCATCCCGACCGTCGCCTACATCGACCCGCACGTCTACAACATGTCGGCCCTGACCCTGGGGCGCGGCGACGTGGTGGTGGCGGTGTCGAACTCCGGCCGGGCGCGCGACATCATCGAAAGCGCGGAGAACGCCCTGTCCGTCGGGGCGTCGGTGGTGGCGCTGACCTGCTCCGGCTCGCCGCTGGCGCGGCTGGCCACGGTGGCGCTGCTTTCGGACGTGTCGGAGGATGCCGACGTCTTCGTGCCGATGACCTCGCGCATCGCCCATCTGCTGATCGGCGACATCCTGACCGTCGCGGTGTCCCTGCGCAAGGGCGAGCCGTTGCAGGAACGGTTGGAGCGCAACAAGCAGGCGGTCCGCCAGCGCCGGATGGTCGGCTGACAAGCTACCCGATCCGCGAGAAGGATCCGGCCTCCTCGTCGAGCGCCCACAGCTGGCCGGTCTTCAGGTCGAACCACCAGGCGTGCAGCGTCAGGTCGCCCGCCTCGACCCGGTCGCGCACCCAGGGGAAGCTGCGGAGGTTGCGCAGCGACACCTTCAGCGCCGCCTGCTCCGTCGCGCGCTCCGCCTCGTCCTCGTTCGCCTCGGCGCCGGCCTGGTCGACGGCCTCGCCGGCGATGGACACCCAGGGGGAAATGAACTCGCGCCCCGCCTGGATGCCGCGCCGCAACCCGCGCAAGGCCCGCATGCCGCCGCAGCCGGAATGGCCCAAGATGATGGTGTGGCGGACCTGAAGGTCGCGCACCGCGAATTCCAGCGCGGCGCTGGTGCCGTGATACTGGCTGTCCGGCTGGTAGGGCGGCACGAGGTTCGCCACGTTGCGCACCACGAACAGCTCGCCCGGCTGGGTGTTGAGCAGCAGGGCGGGATCGACGCGGGAATCCGAACAGGCGATCATCAGCACCTCCGGGTGCTGGCCCTCCTTCACCAGCGCCTCGTAGAGCGCCGGCCGCTGCTCGAAATAGGTGGCGCGGAACGCCCGGAAGCCCGCGATCAGATTCTCCGTACCCGGCATGGTTGCTCTCTCCCCAAAAGCTCCGTGGGTTGGGGCCACGGACGGACAGTGACGGTGATTTATGACAGAGATTCAGCCGGCGCGCCTGGCGCCTTCCGCCGAGCGCGCCTTCAACCGGGCGAGCAGCGTGTCGACGATCACCTCCAGCGGCGGCGACACGTCGATGACGATGGCGTCGTCCGGCTCCTCCAGCGCGTCGATCTGGCTTTGCAGCAGGTTCGGGTTCATGTAGTGGCCGCTGCGCGCCTTCAGCCGCTCGGCGATCAGCTCCTTGGAACCCTTGAGGTAGACGAAGATCACGTCGCCGGACGGCGACAGAACCTCGCGATAGGCCTGCTTCAGCGCCGAGCAGGCGATGACGCTGCTCTCGCCGGCCGCGCTCCACGCGTCCAGGGCGGCGCGGATCGCCGTCAGCCAGGGGCCGCGGTCCGCGTCGTCCAGCGGGATGCCGGCGCGCATCTTTTCCACGTTCTCGGCCGGGTGGAAGCTGTCGGCGTCGGCGAAGCGGCACTCCAGGCGCTGGGCCAGCGCCTCGCCCACGGTGGTCTTTCCGCACCCGCAGACACCCATGAGAATGATGTTCAGAGCGGTGTTCATGACGGGGGCTCTCTTCAGACGAACGGTGCCGGGATCGTTTCCATCGCGGTCCAGCTTCTCAAGGTCTGCGGCACCGTCATGTTGACATACTCCTTGGTCGGCCGGAAAGGGGCGTTGTCGTTCGGGTTCGGCGCGCGGCGGCGGCTCAGTTTCCAAATGTGGTGGCGCCTTCCTCGGCGGAAAGGGCCAGGCCGCGCAGGCCGTTGAACAGGGACCGGCCGAGGCTGCCGGACAGATCGTCGGCGGGGGGAAGGGCTGGGACGGCGGCACGGGCGGCCCATTCGGCCTCGGGCACCAGCGCCTCGACGGTGCCGGCGTCGGCGTCCAGGCGGATCGGGTCGCCGGTGCGCAGGCGGCCGATGGGGCCGCCGGCCACGGCTTCCGGCGACATGTGGATGACGGCGGGGACCTTGCCCGACGCGCCGGACATGCGCCCGTCGGTCAGCAGCGCCACCTTGAAGCCGTCGTCCTGAAGCGCGCCGAGCACCGGGGTCAGGCGGTGCAGCTCCGGCATGCCGTTGGCGCGCGGCCCCTGGAAGCGGATGACGGCGACGAAGTCGCGGTGCAGCTCGCCCGCCCTGTGCGCGGCGACCAGCTGTTCCTGCGTGTCGAAGACGATGGCCGGAGCCTCGACCATCCGATGCTCGGGCTTCACCGCCGCGATCTTGGTGACGCCACGGCCGATGTTGCCCCGCATCAGGCGCAAGCCGCCGTCGGGCGCGAAAGGCTCGGCAACGCCCCGCAGCACCGCGGCGTCGAGGCTGGCGGCCGGGCCGTCGCGCCAGACCAGCGCGCCGTCCCGAAGCGCCGGCTCGCGCCGGTAATGGTGCAGCCCCTCGCCGGCCACGGTGGTCACGTCCGCGTGCAGCAGCCCGGCGTCGAGCAGCTCGCCGATCAGAAAGGCCATTCCCCCGGCGGCGTGGAAGTGGTTCACGTCGGCCTTGCCGTTGGGGTAGACGCTGGCGAGCAGCGGCACGGCCTTCGACAGGTCGTCGAAATCGTCCCAGGTGATGCGGATGCCGGCCGCCGCCGCCATGGCGACGAGGTGGATGGTGTGGTTGGTCGAACCGCCGGTCGCCATCAGGGCGGCGATGCCGTTTACCACGGCGCGCTCGTCCACCACGCGGGAGATCGGCGTGTAGGACGGGCCGGCGGCGGTGAGGGACAGCGCGCGCCGCGCCGCCTCCGCCGTCAGGGCGTCGCGCAGGGGCGTGTTCGGGGGAACGA
>JAEZID010000261.1 GCA_023416195.1 Pseudomonadota bacterium
GCGCGAGGGCGTGGACGTGCTGCTGATCGACACCGCCGGCCGCCTCCAGAACAAGACCGGCCTGATGGAGGAACTGCGCAAGATCGTCCGCGTCATCAAGAAGATCGACGAGACGGCGCCGCACACCACGCTCCTGACGCTGGACGCCACCACCGGCCAGAACGCCCACAGCCAGGTCGAGGTGTTCCGCGACATGGTCAACGTGTCCGGCCTGATCCTGACCAAGCTGGACGGGTCGGCGCGCGGCGGCGTGCTGGTCTCGCTGGCCGAGAAGTTCAAGCTGCCGGTGCACGCCATCGGCATCGGCGAGGGCGTGTACGACCTGCGCCCCTTCGACGCCGACCAGTTCGCCAAGTCGCTGATGGGGCTGGAAGAGGTGCGCTGACGCTACCTCCCCCTTTCGGCACAAGCCCCTTCAATCCGGGCGGGGCGGGCGCTATGTCAGGGACATGACTTACAGCGCACCGCTTCCGCCCGGCCCGGCCGGGCAATTCGACGACGCCGAATCCGCCCTGGCCCGCGTCAAAGAAATATACGACCGCAACACCGCGTACCTGCGGGACCGCTTCGCCGCCTTCACGCGGGGCGAGGATGCGGATAAGCGGCAGCAGGCCTTCTACCCCTACGTCCAGATCACCACGGCGTCGGGCACCGTGGTGGACACGCGGCTGGCCTACGGCTTCGTCGAGGGGACGGGGACGCACCGCACGTCGGTGACCCGGCCCGACCTGTTCGACCGCTATTACCGGGAACAGTTCTCGCTTCTGCTGCGCAACCACGGCGTCCCGCTGGAGGTCGGCGTCAGCGAGGAGTCCATCCCGATCCATTTCGCCTTCCCGCACGGGATGCATGTGGAGGGCGACCTGACGCCGGAGCGTCTGGCCCGCCTGCCCGACCTGTTCGACCTGCCCGACCTCGCCCGCATGGACGACACCATCGTCAACGGCACCTACGAGGCGGCCATGGACGCGGTGAAGCCGCTGGCGCTGTTCACCGCGCCGCGCGTGGACTTCTCGCTGCACCGGCTGCGCCACTACACCGCGACGGCGCCGGAGGATTTCCAGAACTTCGTCCTGTTCACCAACTACCAGTTCTACGTGGACGAGTTCATCCGCCTGTCGCGCGAGGTGATGGAGCCGACGGACGATCCGCATCTCGCCGCCTACCGCCGCCAGTACGACCGCTTCGTCGAGCCCGGCGAGATCGTCACCCACAACGGCAACCTGGACGGCGGTGGGTCACCCGGTGGCCTTTTCCCGGTGAACGGGTCGAAGCCGCCGCGCATGCCGCAGATGCCGGCCTATCACCTGACCCGGCCGGACGGGAACGGCATCACCCTGGTCAACATCGGCGTCGGTCCGTCCAACGCCAAGACCATCACCGACCACATCGCCGTGCTGCGCCCGCACGCCTGGATCATGCTGGGCCACTGCGCGGGGCTGCGCGGCACGCAGCGGCTCGGCGACTATGTGCTGGCGCACGGCTACGTGCGCGACGACCACGTTCTGGACGCCGACCTGCCGACCTGGGTCCCCGTCCCGGCGCTGGCCGAGGTGCAGCGGGCGCTGGAGACCGCCGTGGAGCGGGTCACCGGCCTGTCCGGCTATGATCTGAAGAGCATCATGCGCACCGGCACCGTGGCGACCATCGACAACCGGAACTGGGAACTGCGCGACCACCGCGAGCCGCTGATGCGCTTCAGCCAGAGCCGCGCCATCGCGCTGGACATGGAAAGCGCGACCATCGCGGCCAACGGCTTCCGCTTCCGCGTGCCCTACGGAACGCTGCTGTGCGTGTCAGACAAGCCGCTGCACGGCCAACTGAAGCTGCCGGGCATGGCCGACCGCTTCTACCGCGAGCGGGTGGACCAGCATCTGAAGATCGGCGTGCTGGCCATGGAGCTGCTGCGCGAACACGGGATGGACACCCTGCATTCGCGCAAGCTGCGCAGCTTCGCCGAGGCCGCGTTCCAATAACGGACCCGCGGCCCGCCTGGGTCAGGCGGCCTTCACGTCGGCCAGGAAGCGGCGCACCTCCTCGCGCAGCATCTCGGCCTCCTGCGAGAGGCTGCGGGCGGCGGCGAGCACCTGGCTGGCGGCTCCGCTCGTGCTGGTCGCCGCGCCGCGGATGCCCTCCACGTTGTGCGACACCTTCTCGGTTCCGCGCGCCGCCTCGCTCACGTTGCGGCCGATCTCCTGGGTCGCGGCGCTCTGCTGCTCCACCGCTCCGGCGACGGAGGTGGACACCGCGTCGATCTCGGCGATGATCCCGCTGATCTCGGCAATCGAGTCCGCGGTGTCCGCCGCGACCTTCTGCACCTCGCCGACCTGGATGCCGATGTCCTCGGTCGCCTTGGCCGTCTGGTTGGCGAGCGCCTTGACCTCGCTCGCGACCACGGCGAAGCCCTTGCCGGCCTCTCCGGCCCGCGCCGCCTCGATCGTGGCGTTGAGCGCCAGCAGATTGGTCTGGCTGGCGATGCCGCTGATCAACGCCACGACCTCGCCGATGCGCTGGCTGGCGGCGTCCAGGCCGCTCACCAGTTCGGAGGTGCGGCGCGACCGCTCCGCCGCCTTCTGGGCAATGTCGCGCGACTGGCCGGTCTGCCGGCTGATCTCGCGAATGGAGGTCGCCAGCTCCTCCGAGGCGGCGGCGACGGTCTGCACGTTCGCCGAGGCCACCGTCGAGGCATTGGAGGCGGCGGACGACTGCTGGGTCGTCTGCTCGGCGATGGCGGAAAGCGACTGCGCGGTGGCTTCCAGTTCGGTCGCCGCGGAGGCGAGCGCGTCGAGAAGCCGGCGGGCATCGGCGTCGAAGCGGTTCGTCAAACCCTCGATGGTCGAGGCGCGCGCGATCTGAACCTGCCGCTCGGCCTCCTGCTGCGCCTCAAGCTCGCGGTTGCGCACCATGTTGTTCTTGAACACCTGCGTTGCCTGGGCGATTTCGCCGATTTCGTCCTTGCGGGCCGTTCCATAAACCTCCACCGCGAGATCGCCTTCCGACAAGCGGCGGAGGCACCCGACGATGGTGCGGATCGGCACGACGATCCCGTTGCGCGAAATGGCGAGCGCGATGAGGAAGCCGATCCCGATCCCCGCCGCCGCGACGAGGATCATCACCCAACTGGCCCGGCGGTAGGTCGCTTCCGCCTGCGCGACGAGTTTCTCGGCTTCCTCGTCGCTCTTGTCGGTGTAGGCGCGAAGGGCGGATTCGAGCTTTTCAGCGGCGATCCGGCTGAGTTTTCCTTCGTTCACGAGGTCCTGTTGGGCGCTGGACAGCGCGATGGAGCCGGAGAGGGACTGCGCACGGTCGAGCATGCTCTTCAACTCGGCTTTGTAAGCCGTGTAAGCCTGTTCGACGTCCCCGATCAGAGGCGCCTCCTCCGCTTCCGCCGTTTGCCGAAGCAGCACCAGACGCTCTTCGAGCTGCTTCCTGTGGTGCGCGATGACGGTTAGGGATTCGTTGATGTTCTCGGCCGTCGGATCGGCGGCGATGCGGTATTCGGCCCGATTGAGGGACAGCACGTTCTGGCGCAGCCGGGCGGCGGTGGTTCCTTCCGAACCGGCAAGCTGGGCACCTTGCGCCGCCTCGTTGAGCGACGACAGGGACGTGACCCCCACGCCCGCGATCGCGATCGCCAACAGGGACAGAAGGCTGATGAGCCCCATGACCTTGGTTGCGATCCGCATGTTTGAAAGCTGCATACCGTTGCTCCGATCCGGGATCAGGGGCTTCTGCCCTGGGCGCGGCATTTTTGTCGTGAGGCTGAAAGAAATTATTACCCTGGGCCTATCCAAATCGGATGGCTGAGTTGCGGTCCATACATATTATCGTATACTATCGATCACGGGCGGACGACCCGGGTTTGCGCGCGGCCGCGCTCCTCCCCGCCGGAGCCACGCGGGGCAAACGACGCATCATCCATCGCGCACCGTTGACTTAGTCCAACGCCTTAGTCTACATCGCCGCCATTCGAGAGCGGGCGGACCATGGCGAAGACGGTCAACATCCACGAAGCGAAAACCCACCTCTCGCGGCTGCTGGAGCAGGTGTCGCGGGGCGAGGAGGTCATCATCGCCAAGAGCGGCAAGCCCATCGCGCGGCTGGTCGCCATCGACGACGGGCCGGCCGACCGCGCGCCGGGCGTCGCCAAGGGGCAGTTCGCCGTCACCGCCGCCTTCTTCGATCCGCTGTTCGACGACGAGCTGGGGTGGCAGTGATGCGGATCCTGCTCGACACCCACGCGCTGCTGTGGTGGCTGCTGGACGACCCGCAACTGTCGCGCAAGGCGCGGGCGGCCATCGGCAACGGCGGGAACGAGGTGCTGACCAGCACGGCCTGCGCGCTGGAAATCGCCACCAAGGTCCGGCTCGGCAAGCTGCCGGAGGCGGCGGTTCTGGTGGACAAGCTGGACGACTTCCTGGTCCGCAGCCGCATCGGCGTGCTGGACGTGACGCTGCCGCACGCGCTGCTGGCCGGCAGCCTGGATGCCCTGCTGAAGGACCCGGTGGACCGCATCCTGGCGGCGCAGAGCCGGATCGAGGCCATGCCGCTGGTCACCGCCGACCCGGTCTTCGACGGGCTGGGCGTCGAGACCCTCTGGTGAGTTTTCCTTGATGATTCCGTCGCCCTCCGGGAGGGTAGGCGTCAAACGCCGCCCGCGCCCCATCTTGCGGTGCGGTGCAACGGTGATGCGGAGGCGGGATGAGGGCGCGTGACGGTTGGCTGGCGGCCTGCGTGCTGGCGCTGACGAGCGTATCGGCGCAAGCGCAGGATCGGGAGATGCCGGGCCAGGAGACTCCGGGACGGGGGACGCCTGAGCAAAGAACATTGGAGCCGGCCGGACCGTCCATCGGGTTCTGGATCGACAACGACCTGTTCGGCGGCGGCACCGACCGTTATTATACGAACGGTTTTCAGCTCTATTATTTCTCCGGCGACCGGCCGACCTACGGCAACCTGGACTGGCTGGCGCGGCTGGTGCCCTGGATCGGGCCGGAGGGCGTGCGGCGCTACGGCTTCGCCATCGGGCAGAACATCTACACGCCCAGCGACATCACGCGCCCCGTGCCGAACCCGAACGACCGGCCCTACGCCGGGTGGCTGTACGGGCGGATTTCCCTGATTTCCGAGGTGCCGCGCCATGTGGACCGGCTGGATCTCGACCTTGGCGTGGTCGGGCCGGCCTCGCTGGCGGAGCAGACGCAGAAGGCCGTGCACAAGATCGTGAGCGGCGCCAAGGATCCCAAGGGCTGGGACTATCAGCTGCGCAACGAGCCGGGTGTCGTGCTGAGCTACGAGCATGTCTGGCGCGGCGAACGGCCCGACCGTCTCGGGCGGTTCGAGACGGATTTCAGCCCGCATGTGGCGGCCAGCGTCGGCAACGTGGTGACCTACGCGGCGGTCGGGGCGACGGTGCGGCTGGGCGGCAACATGCCCGCCCCGGTCGGCGCGCTGGTCATGCGCCCGACCACCAGCATCCCCTATCAGGACGGCGCCGACCGGCGGGCCGGGCGCCCGGCCTTCGCCTGGTACGTCTACGCCAGCGCGGAAGGGCGCGCGGTCGCCCGCAACATCTTCCTGGACGGCAACAGCTACGAACCGGGGCCGTCGGTGGACAAGCACCCGCTGGTCGGCGGGCTTCAGGTCGGGTTGACGCTGCGCTACGGGAAGTTCGGCTTCACCTACGCCCAGAACATCTCGACGCCGGAGCACAAGGGGCAGAAGTCCGCGACCAATTACGGGTCGGTGCGGGCGTCGTTCCAGTTCTGACCCCGGTCCGGCTCTTTTCCCCACCGCCGGGCCGGGCCGCCGGAAGTGGTAGAGGCTCGCCACACGAAAGGAATGGAGGGCGCGCTATTGTGTGAGGGATGCCACGGGCGCGCCGCTTCCCCCCTTTATCGACGGGCCGGTTCGGGCTATGTCAGGGGCATGAACCAGTACGCGCGACTTCTGATCGAGGCCGGCCCGCTCGCCGCCTTCTTCATCGCCAATTCCCAGGCCGGCATCATGATCGGCACGGCCGTCTTCATGGCCGCGACGACGGTCTCGGTCGGGGTGTCCTGGCACTTCGAACGCAAGGTGCCGATCATGCCGGTGGTCGGCGCCGCCTTCGTTCTGCTGTTCGGCGGGCTGACGCTGTGGCTTCAGGACGACCTGTTCATCAAGATCAAGCCGACGCTGGTCAACCTGCTGTTCGCCACCGTGCTGTTCGTCGCGCACGTCACGCACCGCAACGTGCTGAAGCGCATCCTGGGCACCGTGCTGGACCTGACGGACGAGGGATGGCGCACGCTGGCCATCCGCTGGGCGTGGTTCTTCCTGCTGCTGGCCGCGCTGAACGAGGTGGTGTGGCGGACCATGAGCACCGACGCCTGGGTGAACTTCAAGGTGTTCGGCATCATGCCGCTGACCCTGCTGTTCAGCGCGTTCCAGGCGCCGCTGATCCTGCGCCATCAGGTTCCCGAGGAATCCGCCGAGAAGCGATCCGCCGAGAAGCCGACCGCATGACCCCCGATCAAACGAACCGGGTTTACCCGCGCGACATGATCGGCTACGGCGCCCGGCCGCCGCAGGCGAACTGGCCGGGCGGGGCGCGGGTGGCGGTGCAGTTCGTCGTCAACTATGAGGAAGGTGGCGAGAACTGCGTCCTGCACGGCGACGCGGCGTCGGAAGCCTTCCTGTCGGAGATCGTCGGCGCCCAGCCCATTCCGGGCATGCGGCACATGAACATGGAGTCGATCTACGAATACGGCTCCCGCGCCGGGTTCTGGCGGCTGCACCGGATGTTCACGGAGCGGCGCATGCCGGTCACAGTCTACGGCGTGGCCATGGCGCTGGAGCGCAACCCCGACGCCGTCCGGGCCATGCTGGAGGCGGGGTGGGGGATCGCCACCCACGGCTACCGCTGGATCGACTACCAGCACCTGCCGGAGGAGGTGGAGCGCGAGCACATGCGGCGCGCCATCGCCATCCACACGCGGGTCACCGGGGCGCGCCCGCTGGGCTGGTATCTGGGACGGTGCAGCCCGAACACGTGGCGGCTGGTGTCGGAGGAGGGCGGCTTCGTCTACAACGCCGATTCCTACGCCGACGACCTGCCCTATTGGGACGACAGCTTCGGCCGGCCGCAGCTGATCGTGCCCTACACGCTGGACGCCAACGACATGCGGTTCGCGACGAACCAGGGCTTCAACACGGGCGAGCAGTTCTTCACCTATCTGAAGGACAGCTTCGACGTGCTGTACGCGGAGGGCGCGGACCAGCCGAAGATGATGTCGGTCGGGCTGCATTGCCGGCTGGCCGGACGGCCAGGACGCGCGGCGGCGCTGGCCCGCTTCCTCGATTATGTGCGCGGGCACGACAAGGTGTGGGTCGCCACGCGGCTCGCCATCGCCCGGCACTGGATGGCCGAACACCCCTATCGGAAGGGTTAAGGCGGGCTCCGGTCATTTCTTTCTCACGGCATCGTGTCGCATGGCCGTTTGATCGAACGTGGAAATACAGTAGAAAGAATTACCACCGCCGCGCCATCCGTGCCGATGACGGCGATGGCCCTTTGTGATCTTTTCGGGTGCGTGTCCGCCGTGACGTTCAAGGACGAAATGAAGGCCGCCGGCAAGTCGTCGAACGACAGGACCGGTGCTTCCGGGGCGGAGAGCGAGGACATTGCCAAGCTCCTGCGCGCCCTCAACGAAGATTTGAAGCACGACCCGGCCGACGACGACATCGCCGACCTGGACGACGAGGTCGAGCCGAAGGCCGAGCGCCATCTGCCGTTCGGCAAGATCGCCGCCGCGCTGATCGCCGCCGCAGGCGTGGGCTTCGCCGTCGTCATGCTGGACCAGGGGGAGGCGCCGCCCGCTCCGCCGGTTCAGGCCGTGGCGCCCCTGATC
>JAEZID010000272.1 GCA_023416195.1 Pseudomonadota bacterium
CCGGACCTCCCCGCCGGAACGACGGTCCGCGTCGTCGGCGCCGACGGAACCCGGCTCAAGGTCGAGAAAGCCTAAGCGCCAGCCGAAGCGCCGTTCCGACGCGCCGTCCAGATCGTCGCGCATCCGGCCGGCGTATTGGCCCAGCCGTTCCGCCAGCCCGTCCATGCCTCCGTCGCCCAACGCCCGCGCGCGCTCCGCCGCTTCCCGGCTCAACGCCTCGAGCTGGCGCGCGAAGGCGCGGTAGTCGGGGATCCTGTTCCGATCCGCCGGGTTCCGATCCGCCGGGTTCCGATTCGATGTATCCCGCCCATCCATGGGCCCTCGCCATGCTGCAATGCCGCAATTTACCGGTGGCATGCTGGCACGGACGCGGGGTGCCCAGGTATCGCGCTTACGGCGGGAAAGGACCTTCAATTCGGCGAAGCCCGACCGAGGTGGGGATTCCGATCCGGCTAGGCCACCCGCATAGCGGTCATGCGCCGTTCGTCCAGGCAGGACCATTGGCCGCAACCCTGGACTGCCGTATTGCTGGATGGGCCACCATTGCCGCCGGAGCATCCATGCGCGACGCCGCCACCCTCGACCCGAACGCCGGCACGAGCGGAAGCTCCCCGCGCGAGGGGCTGATCCTGCTGGCCAGCCTCGCGCTGTTCTGGGGGACCAACTGGCCGGCGATGAAGCTGGCGGTGTCCCACATCGACCCGTGGGTCTTCCGCACCCTCTGCCTTGCCGCCGGGGGCGGCGGGCTGCTGCTGGCGGCGCGGATCGCCGGGCGGAGCCTCGCCATCCCGGCCGCGGACTGGAAGCCGCTGATTCTGGTGTCGCTGCTGAACGTCACCGGCTGGCAGCTGTTCTCCGCCTTCGGGCTGACCTACATGGGCGCCGGGCGCGCCGCCATCATCGCCTTCACCATGCCGCTGTGGGCCTCGGTCCTGGGCGTGCTGGTGCTGGGCGAGCGGATGAACGCGCCCCGCGTCGGCGGCCTGCTGCTGGGCCTGACCGGCATGGGCTTCCTGCTGGCCCCGGAGTTGGAGCGGCTGCGCGCCGCGCCGTGGGGCGTGGTGATGATGCTGGCGGCGGCGGTCAGCTGGGCGGCGGGCACCGTGGCGCTGAAGGCCCGGCGCTGGAGCATGGACACGCTGCAACTGTCCGGCTGGCAGCTCACGCTGGGCGGGCTGCCGGTCCTGCTCGGCGCGCTAGTGGCCGGGCATCCGGAAACGCTGCTGACCGCCGGTTGGGAAAGCCTGGCCGGCGCGGTCTACGCCATGCTGATCCCGATGATCTATTGCCACTGGGCGTGGTTCCGGGTGGTCGCCCTGTTCCCGGCCAACGTGGCGGCCATCGGCACGCTGGCGATCCCGGTGGTCGGCGTGTTCTCCAGCGCGCTTCTGCTCGGGGAGAAGCTGGGCTTCGGCGAGCTGGCCGCGCTGGTGCTGGTGGTCGCGGCGCTGGGGCTGGTTCTGCTGGTCCCGGCGCGCGGCAAGGCGGCCCCCAAGGACGCCTAGCGCGGATTCCGATCCGCCTTGGAGCGCGACGGCGGCTCCGGGCTTGATCCGGATGGCTTTCCGATGGGTTCCCGGACGCTCGAATGGCTGAGATGACGGGAACCGACTTGCCTCTCGTAAAGCGGCGGTGAAGGATCGGTCCATCCGCTCCTTCCGGGTGGCCGACACGGAGGCTGTCGCCATGAAGACGATCACGATGTCGTTGTGGGGGGCGTTGGCTCTGCTGACAGCCTTGTGGCTTGCCGCCGACTTGGGAGTCTTTCAGGCGGCCAGCTTCTTCGAGCTTCGCGCCTATATGGTCCAGTACAGCGGCGTGATCGCCGTGGGCTGCATGAGCATGGCGATGATCCTGGCGCTCCGCCCGCGCTGGCCGGAAGCGTGGTTCGGCGGCCTGGACAAGATGTATCGCCTGCACAAGTGGCTGGGCATCGCCGCCCTCGTCGTTTCGATCGTCCACTGGCTGTGGGCCCAGGGGTCGAAATGGGCGGTGGGCTGGGGGTGGCTGGCCCGCCCGCAACGGGGGCCGCGTCCGGTTCCGGAGAATTCCGTCGAGCAGCTGTTCCAGAGCCTGCGCGGCACCGCCGAAGGGGTCGGCGAATGGGCCTTCTACGCGGCCGTGCTGCTGATCGCCCTGGCGCTGCTCAAACGCTTTCCCTACCGGCTGTTCTACAAGACGCACCGCCTTCTGGCGATCGCCTATCTGGTGCTGGTGTTCCACTCCGTCGTGCTCATCAAGTTCGCCTACTGGAGTTCGCCCATCGGCTGGGCGATGGCGCTTCTGCTCGCCGGCGGCACCTGGGCCGCCGTCGTGGTGCTGTCCGGCCGCGTCGCCGCCGACCGGCAGGTTCCGGGCACGATCAGCGCCCTGCATTACTATCCGGGCGTGCGCGTGCTGGAGGCCGCGATCGAGGTGCCGCGGGGCTGGCCGGGCCACAAGGCGGGGCAGTTCGCCTTCGCCACCTCGGACACGACGGAGGGCGCTCATCCCTACACCATCGCCTCCGCCTGGAGCGACACCGACCGCCGCATCACCTTCGTGATCAAGGAGCTGGGCGACCACACCCGGCGGCTGCGGGAGAAGCTGCGGGTCGGTCAGGCGGTGACCGTCGAAGGGCCGTACGGCTGCTTCACCTTCGACGACGCCTGCCCGCACCAGATCTGGGTGGGCGCCGGCATCGGCGTCACGCCCTTCATCGCCCGCATGAAGTTCCTGGCGGCGAGCCCCGACCGGCCGCCGCAGACGGTCCACTTCTTCCACTCCACCCGCGATCACGACGAAGGGGCGATCGCCAAACTGACCGCCGACGCGGCGGCGGCGGGCGGGCGCCTGCATGTCCTGGTCGACGACCGCGACGGCCGGCTGGACGGGGAACGCATCCGCGCGGCGGTGCCGGAATGGCGGGACGCCAGCCTCTGGTACTGCGGCCCGGCGGGCTTCGGTCAGGCGCTGCGGCGCGACTTCGCGGCCCAGGGCATGCCGGTGGACCGGCGCTTCCACCAGGAACTCTTCGAGATGCGGTAGCCCGCCGGCCGGAGCGGCGGCCCCGGCCGCGACCGCGTCAGGCGTCCTAGTCGATCAGCTCATCCAGGGTCGAGCGGACGACCTGCACGATTTCCCCACCGTGATGGCCGATGTCGAGGCCACGGGTGCCGAGGATGATCGACAGTTCGTGCTCGGTCGTCGGGGCGAAACGGGCGATTTCCGGCACCAGCTCGTCGGGCAGGATGGCCTCGCGGGACAGGCCCTCGCGCAGGGCGGCGCGGTCGCGCCAGCCGTTCAGCGCGGCGCCGATCGCCGCTTCGATCTGCTGCGATTCCTCCTTGCGCTTCAGATCCTGATAGAGGACCAGCACGCGCCAGGCGCCATCCTTGTAAGCGGTGTCGATGCGCTGCACCTCCACCGTGCGCAGGAAGCCGGACAGGTGGGACTGCGCCTCTGCGTCTGCGTCGGGGATTATGAAGGTGCGGATTTCCGTGCTCATCCCAAACCTCGGTCGGTGCCTGACGTTCGATGCCTTGGCGGTCGGTTCGCCGCCGGGACCGTCAGCCTACACGAACCGGAGCAGCCCCGCTACAGCAGCACGGACAACGCGCACACGCGCGCTTCGCTGCGCGCGTAGGTGCGTGCACCGATGCGGATCGTCTCCCCCGCCGCAAAATCGCGGGCGCGGAGATCGCGCAGATGGACGCGCAGGCTCACCACGTCGGCCCCGGCGGGGTTGCGCGGAGCGACGGCGCGGAGCAGCCGGGCGGCGTCGGCCTCGGCCGGTTGGGCGCGGAGATAGGCGGCCCCCACGGCCCGCGCG
>JAEZID010000293.1 GCA_023416195.1 Pseudomonadota bacterium
CATTCCACCCTTGTCCAAAACCTCTGGTCCGATTGGCCGCACGCGCCACGGCAGCTTGACATTCCGAGGCTCGCTCAATATTGAATGAACGTTCATTTATAGCCGCGCACCGATGCCCGACAGCACCGCCCATTCTCCTCCCCGCCGGTCCCGGCGCAAGGAGGCCCGCCCCGGCGAGGTGATCGAGGCCGCGCGCGACCTGTTCATCTCGCGCGGCTTCGCCGCAACCAAGCTGGAGCATGTCGCCCGCAAGGCCGGTGTCAGCGTCGGGCTGCCCTACCTCTATTTCGAGAACAAGGAAGGGCTGTTCAAAGCGGTCGTGCGCGAATCGATCCTCCCCCAGTTCCGCATGGGCGAGGACATGCTGGACAGCTTCACCGGCAGCAGCGAGGAACTCCTGCGCATGCTGGCCGCGAAATTCTGGGAACTGGAGCAGAGCCCCGACGCCGGCCTGTCCAAGCTGGTGATCGCGGAGGCCGGAAACTTCCCGGACCTCGCCCGCTTCTACATGGAAGAGGTGGTCGTGCGCAGCCGGCGCTTCTTCGCCCGCATCCTCCAGCGCGGCATCGACCGGGGGGAATTCCGGCCCATGGACGTGGAGCAGATGGCCCGCGTCGTGGCGGCCCCGCTGTCCATGCTGTCGCTGTGGAACCGGTCGCTGCGGGCGTTCGAACCCGATCCCGCCGCCGCCGCCGCCGAACCCTATCTCGACGCTTACCTCGACCTCGTCCTGAACGGGTTGAAGGCCGTGCCCAAGGACATGCCTCATGACTGACATCACCGCCCCCGCGCGCAGCAACCTTCGCCGGTTCGTGCTGCCGGTCCTGCTGGTCGCCGCTCTGGGCGCCGGCGGCGTCGTGTGGAAGGCGCGAACGGCCGGAGAGGCCGCCGCCGTCCCGGCGGTGCAGGCCCCCCTGCCTCCATCCGAGCGGCCGGTCGAATTGGCGGCGGTCGAGGTGACGCGCGTGGCGCCCCGGCGGCTGACCGAGACGGTGCGCCTCAGCGGGTCGGTGGAGCCGCTGGAGCAGTCCGTGATAAAGTCCGAGGTCGCCGCGAGGCTGGTCGAGGTGCCGGTGCGCGAGGGCCAGTCCGTGCGCAAGGGCGAGGTGCTCGCGCGCTTCGACACGGCGGAGCTGACCGCCAAGCTGAACGAGAAGCTGAGCAACCTGGAAGGCGCCAAGGCGCAGCTGGTCCTGGCCGAGAAGACGCGCGCCAAGAATCTGGCGCTGCGCCAGAAGGACATCGTCGCCGAAACGAACCTGGATCAGGCGCAGAGCACCTTCCGCTTCCAGCAGGCGACCGTCGCCGCGCTGGAGGCGCAGGTGGAACTGGCGCGCAAGGCGTTGCGCGACGCGGTGGTGGTCAGCCCCATCGACGGCACCGTGGCCGAGCGCGCGATCAATCCCGGCGAGAACCTGGCGTTGAACACCAAGATGTTCTCCGTCGTCGATCTCAGCCGCGTGGAGGTCGAGGCGACCGTGCCGGCCGACGACGTGGCCCGGCTGAAGCCCGGCCAGTTCGTGCGTCTGCGCGTCGAGGGCTTCGGCGAGCGGGATTTTGTGGGACGCATCGCCCGCATCAACCCCGTGGCGCGGGCCGGAACGCGCGCCATCCCGGTCTATGTCAGCCTGGACAACGCCGACGGCGCCTTGCGCGGCGGCATGTTCGCGGCCGGCGACGCGGTGGTGGCGGAGGCCGGGAACGCCTTCGCCCTGCCGCCGGCCGCGCTGCGCCACGACGAGCAGGGCGACTTCGTGCTGGTGGTGGCCGGCGACCGCATCGAGCGGCGCAAGGTGGAAAAGCGCGGGCTGTGGTCGCGCGGCGACCTCGTGCAGGTCGATGGTCTTCAGGAGGGCGACGTCGTGGTAACCGCGCCGCTGCCCGGCCTCGCCGCCGGGCGGGCGGTGAAGGTCGTGGGGAGCTGAGGAGCAGCCATGCCGATCACCCGCATCAGCGTCGACAACCCCGTCTTCGCCACCATGATGATGGTGGCGCTGATGGTGCTGGGCCTGTTCTCCTACCAGCGGCTGAACGTCGACCAGTTTCCGGACGTGGACTTCCCGCTGGTCGTCGTCTCCACCGAATACCCCGGCGCCAGCCCGGAATCGGTGGAAACCGACGTGACACGGCCCATCGAGGACGCCGTCAACACCATCGCCGGCATCAAGACCCTGACCTCGCGGTCCTACGAGAGCCGGTCGGTGGTCATCGCCGAATTCGACCTGAAGACCGCCTCGAACCAAGCCTTGCAGGACGTGCGCGAAAAGGTCTCCGCCCTACGCCCGGCCTTCCGGGACGAGGTGAAGGACCCGCAGATCACCCGCTTCAACCCCGACGACCAGCCGATCCTGTCCATCGCGGTGAAGTCGGACATCCGCACGCTGCGCGATCTGACGACCATGGCCGACCAGATCGTTCTGAAGCGCCTGCAGAACGTGCGGGGCGTCGGGCGGGCGACCATCGCGGGCGGCGTGAAACGCCAGATCCAGGTGCGGCTGCGGCCGGAGCGGCTGGAGGCGCTGGGCGTCGGCGTCGATCAGGTCATCAATGCGATCAAGGACGAGAACCAGGATCTTCCCGCCGGCACCGTGTCGGGCAGCGGGTCGGAGCGCGTCGTCCAGGTGGACGGCCGTGTGGTGGACCCACGCCAGCTTCTCGACCTCATCGTCACGCGGCGCGGCGGGGAGCCGGTGCGGCTGCGGCAGGTGGCCGAGGTGCTCGACGGGCAGGAGGAGCAGGAATCGGTCGCGCTGTTCAACGGCGTGCCGGCGCTGGCCGTCGATGCCGTGAAGGTGCAGGGCGCCAACACGGTGGAGGTGGCGCGCGGCCTCTACAAGGCGCTGGACGATCTGCGGCGCGACGGGTCGCTGCCGCCCGACGTGGTGCTGGACGTGGTGCGCGACACCTCGCGCGGCATCACCAACTCTTTGAACAACGTGCAGCGCACGCTGATCGAGGGCGGCGTGCTGACCGTGCTGATTGTGATGGTGTTCCTGGGGTCGTGGCGCAGCACGGTCATCACGGCGCTGACGCTGCCGGTGGCGGTGCTGGGCACCTTCGGGGTGCTGGCGGCCTTCGGCTTCACGCTGAACGTCATGACCATGATGGCGCTGTCGCTGGCCATCGGCATCCTGATCGACGACGCCATCGTGGTGCGCGAGAACATCATGCGCCACCTGGGCAAGGGCCAGGGGCACCGGCAGGCGGCGCTGGACGGCACCAAGGAGATCGGGCTGGCCGTCCTGGCGACGACGCTGACCATCGTCGCGGTGTTCCTGCCCGTCGCCTTCATGGGCGGCATCATCGGGCGCTTCTTCCTGCAATTCGGCATCACGGTGTCGGCGGCGGTGCTGCTCTCCCTGTTCGTGTCCTTCACGCTGGATCCCATGCTGTCGAGCGTCTGGTACGACCCGGCGGCGCACGGGCAGCACGGTCGGGGGGTCTTCGGCCGCTTCGCCCGCGGGTTCGAGCGCGGGTTCGATAGCGTGGCGCGGTTCTACGGGCGGGTGCTCGGCTGGGCGCTGCGCCGGCGGTGGCTGGTGCTGCTTCTGGCGTTGAGCCTCTTCGTCGGCAGCTTCTTCCTGGTGCCCCGGATCGGCGTGGAGTTCGTCCCCGCCGCCGATCTCGGCGAGCTGGTCGTGGAGGTCGAGACGCCGGTCGGCTCCTCCCTCGACTACACGCAGGCCAAGCTGCGGCTGGCGGAGGCGGCGATCCGCGAGTTTCCGGAGGTCGCCTACACCTACACCACGGTCAACACCGGCGCGGCGGTCGGCAAGAACCGGGGCAGCATCTACGTCCGCCTGAAGCCCATCGGGGAGCGCAAACGGTCGCCCAACGACCTCGCCCAGCCCATGCGCGAGCGGCTGGCCTCGATTCCCGGCCTGACCGTCGGCATCGGCATTCCCGGCGTGGGCGGCTTGCAGAAGCAGATCCAGGTCTCGGTGCAGGGGCGCGACATCGCCGAGTTGGACCGCATCGCCCGGCAGGTGACCGCCGCCATGGACCGCATCCCCGGCTTCGTCGACGTGGACAGCAGCCTGAAGGCGGCCAAGCCGACCCTGTCGGTGAAGCTTGACCGCCAGCTGGCCACCGATCTGGGCGTCGGCACGGCGCAGGTGGCGAACACGCTGCGGCCGCTGTTCGCGGGCGACAAGATTTCCACCTGGAAGGCCCCGGACGGCGAGACCTACGACGTGCTGGTCCGCCTGCCGGAAGGCGACCGGGTGGGCCGCGCCGACCTCGACCGCGTCTACCTGACGGGCTCCACCGACGCCGCGACGGGGTCGCCGCGCATGGTGCCGCTGTCGCAGGTCAGCCGCGTGGACACGACGCTGGGCGCCTCGCAGATCAACCGCCGCGACCTGTCGCGGGAGGTGAACGTGATGGCCAACGTCTCCGGCCGCCCGGCCGGCGACGCGGGCAAGGAGCTTCAGGCCGCCATCGCGGAGATCAAGTTGCCGCCCGGCTACCGCATCGTGTTCGGCGGCTCGACCAAGGACATCGCGGAGACGACCGGCTACGCGACGCAGGCGTTGCTGCTGGCGGTGATCCTGATCTACCTGATCCTGGCCTCGCAGTTCGGCAGCTTCCTCCAGCCCGTCGCCATCATGGCGTCGCTGCCGCTGTCGCTGATCGGCGTGTTCCTCGGCCTGCTGGCCTGGGGATCGACGCTGAACATCTTCAGCGCCATCGGCTTCATCATGCTGATGGGTCTGGTGACGAAGAACGCCATTCTGCTGGTGGATTTCGCCAACCAGGCGCAGGCGCGCGGCGCCGACCTTCGGGACGCGGTGGTGGAGGCCGGCGTGATCCGGCTGCGGCCCATCGTCATGACCACCATGGCGATGATCTTCGGCATGATCCCGCTGGCGCTGGGCATCGGCGAGGGCGCGCAGCAGCGCGCGCCCATGGCGCACGCGGTGATCGGCGGGCTCATCAGCTCGACCGTGCTGACCCTGCTGGTGGTGCCCGTGATCCTGACCTATCTGGACGCGCTGTCGCGGCGGCTGAAGCGCTGGTTCGGGCGCAAGAACCCGGACGCCATGGCGCAGGGCGCGGCGGCGGAGTGACGGTGCTTTCCCTCTCCCGCCGTGGACGGGAGAGGGGGGCAGCTGCCTACTCCCCGCCGGGCACCGGCTGGGCGTCGTGGGCGGCGCCCGCGCGGCCCTTCCACAGCCGCTCGGCGAAGCGGCCGGCATCCTCCATGTAGAGGTACAGCACCGGCGTGATGTAGAGCGTCAGGAGCTGCGACACGCACAGCCCGCCGACCACCGCGAGGCCGAGGGGCTGGCGCAGCTCGGCGGCGGCGCCGTGGGCGACGGCAATGGGCAGCGTGCCCATGATCGCCGCCATGGTCGTCATCATGATCGGGCGGAAGCGCAGCAGGCACGCCTGCTCGATCGCCTCGCGCGGCGGCATGCCCTGGTTGCGCTGGGCGTCGATGGCGAAGTCGATCATCATGATCGCGTTCTTCTTCACGATGCCGATCAGCATCAGAATGCCGATGATCGCGATGACGCTGAGTTCCTGGCCGAACAGCATCAGCGTCGCCAGCGCCCCGATGGCCGCCGACGGCAGGCCTGACAGGATGGTCAGCGGGTGGATGAAGCTTTCGTACAGCACGCCCAGCACGATGTAGATGACCAGCACGGCGGCGAACAGCAGCAGGCCCTGGCTCTCCTGCGCGTCCTGGAACACCTGAGCGGTGCCGGCGAAGCCCGTCGTGATGGTGGCGGGAAGGACCATCTCCTGCTCGATCCGGCGGATGGCGGACACGGCGTCGCCCAGCGATGAGCCGGGGGCGACGTTGAAGGACAGGGTGACGGCCGGCAGCTGGCCCTGGTGGTTGACGGTCAGCGGCCCGGCCGTGCGCCGCACGCTGGCGAAGGCGTCGAGCGGGACCAGCTTGCCCGTGCTGGAGCGCACGTAGACGCGCGACAGGGCGCTGTCGTCCTGCTGGTACTTCGGCGCCAGCTCGATCAGCACCTGATAGTCGTTGCTGGGCGTGTAGATGGTCGAAACCTGCCGCTGGCCGAAGGCGCTGTAGAGGGTCGAGCGCACCTGATCGACGCCGATGCCCAGCGTCGCCGCCTTCTCCCGGTCGATGTGGACGTAGGCCTGCGGGCTGTTCAGCTGAAGGTCGCTGGTCACGTCCTGAAGGATCGGAACGTCGTGCAGGGCGCGTTCCAGCCGGCCGGCCCACTGGTACAGCTCCTCCAGGTTCAGGCCCTGGATGGTGTACTGGTAGAGGCTCTTGGACGAACGGCCGCCGATGCGCAGGTTCTGCACCGGCTGCATGAAGACCTGCATGCCGGGCACGCTGCCCAGCTGGCCGCGAAGCTGCTGGATCACCTCGGTCGCCGTGGGGCGCTCGGCGCGGGGCTTCAGCACCACGAACATGCGCCCGCCGTTCACCGTGGCGCCGCCCGCCCCGACCGAGGAGGTGACGTCGGCCACCGCCGGATGGGCCCGGATGATGGCCGCCACCTGCTGCTGCCGCTCGGCCATCGCGGGGAAGGAGATGTCGGGTGCCGCCTCGGTGGAGACCTGGATCTGCCCGATGTCCTCCGTCGGGAAAAACCCCTTGGGAATCGCCTGGAACAGCAGGACCGAGCCGACCACCGTGCCGATCATGACCAGACCCATGATCGGCTTGTGCTTCAGCGACCAGCGCAGCGTGACCGCGTATCCCCTCAGCAGACCGTTGAAGCCGCCCTCCAGGACGCGGCCGAACAGGCCCTCCTGCTCCCCATGCTTCTCGCGGGACAGGAAGCGGGAGCACAGCATCGGCGTCAGGGTCAGCGACACGAAGGCCGATGCCGCGATGGCCATGGTCACGACCACGGCGAATTCGTGGAAGACCCGGCCGACCACGCCGCCCATCAGCAGGATGGGGATGAAGACCGCCACCAGCGACAGCGTGATGGAGATGATGGTGAAGCCGATCTCACGCGAACCCTTGATGGCCGCCTCGAACGGCCGCATGCCCTCTTCGACGTAGCGGACGATGTTCTCCATCATCACGATGGCGTCGTCCACGACGAGGCCCACCGCCAGCGTCAGCGCCATCAGCGAGATGTTGTCGATGGAAAAGCCGAACAGATGCATGCCGCCGGCCGTCGCGATCAGCGAGATCGGCACCGCCAGCGCCGGGATCAGGGTGGCCGACAGGCGGCGCAGGAACAGGAAGATGACCAGAACCACCAGCGCGATGGTCAGGCCCAGCGTGAACTGCACGTCCTCCACCGCCTCGCGGATCGAGGTGGAGCGGTCGTTCATCACGTTGACGGTGGCGCTGGGCGGCAGCTGGGCGCGGAAGGTCGGGATCTGCGCCTTCACCCGGTCCACCACGTCCACGGTGTTGGCGTCGGGCTGGCGCTGGACGGCCAGCACGATGGCGCGGGTGCCGTTGTACCAGCTGGCGGTGCGGATGTTCTCCACGCTGTCCAGCACGGTCGCCACGTCGCCCAGCCGCACCGGTGCGCCGTTGCGGTAGGCGACGATCAGGCCACGGAACGCCTCGGCGTCGGGAAGCTGCGGGTTGGCGGCGAGAATCAGCTGCTGGCGCGCGCCGGACAGCGTGCCGACCGGCGTGTTGGCGTTGGCGGCGGCCAGCGCCTTTTGCAGCTCGTCGATGCCGATGCCGCGCACGGCCAGCGCGTTGGGATCGACCTGGACCCGCACCGCGTATTTCTGGGAACCGTAGACCAGCACCTGCGCCACGCCCGGCAGGGTCGCGATCTTCGGCTGCACCACCGTTTCGGCGAAGTCGTTCAGCTGCGACAGCGGCAGCGTCGGCGAGCTGAGCGCCAGGAGCAGGATCGGCTGGTCGGCCGGGTTGACCTTGCGGTAGCTGGGCGGGTTGGTCATCTCCGTCGGCATGCGGCGCTGGACGCGCGCGATGGCCGCCTGCACGTCGGCGGCGGCGGCGTCGATGTCCCGCTCCAGCACGAACTGGATGGCGATGGAGGTCGAACCGAGGCTGGACGACGAGGTGATCGTGTCGATGCCGGCGATGGTGGAGAACTCGCGCTCCAGCGGGCTGGCCACCGAGGCGGCCATGGTCTCCGGGCTGGCGCCGGGCAGGTTGGCGGAGACGTTGATGACCGGAAAGTCCACGCGCGGCAGCGCCGCGACGGGAAGCTGCCGGTAGGCCGCCAGACCGCCCAGGACCATCGCCGCCGTCAGCAGGATGGTCATCACCGGGCGGCGGATGCACAGTTCGGACAGGTTCATGACGCGCCTCCGGTCACCGGGGCGGGGCCGCCCTCGCTCCTCTTGCGGTCCTCGCCGGGCGTAGCACCACCACGGTCGGCGACCTTGGCGCCGGGGTAGAGGCGCGATTGGCCGTCCACCACCACGCGCTCGCCGGCCGACAGGCCGCTGGCGATGACGGCGAGGCCGTCCTGGGTCCGGGACACGGTGACCGGGCGGACCTCCACCGTGTCATCGGGCTTGACCACATAGACGAAGCGGCCCTGCTGCCCGGTCTGCACCGAATCGTCGGGCAGCGTGAGTGCCTGCGGATCGACGCCCAGCGTCAGGACCACGTCCACGAACTGGCCCGGCCACAGGCGGGTGTCGGCGTTGGGGAACTGGCCCTTGACCAGGATGGTGCCGGACAGCTGGTCCACCTGGCTGTCCACGAAGCTGAGAACGCCTTCGGCCGGCGGGCGGCTGTCGCCGGGGATTCCGGCGCTGACCGGCAGCTGGCCGGTCTCCATCGCCTTGCGGATGGTCGGCAGGTGGCGTTCCGGCACGTTGAAGGCGACGGTGATGGGGCGGAGCTGGGTCAGCGTGACCAGCGGGGTGGCGTCGGCCGCGCGGACCATGGCGCCCGGCCGCGCGTTGACCGCGCCGGTGCGCCCCTCCATCGGCGCGACGATGCGGGTGAAGCTGAGCGCGACCTTGGCCGCCTCGATGGCGGCGTTGTCGGCCTTGACGGTGCCCTCCAGCGCCTCGGCGGCGGCGACGGCGGCGTCGTACTGCTGGCGGGCGACGGTGTTGGAGCGCACCAGTTCCGAGTAGCGCTTCACGTCGCCGCGCGCCTTTTCCAGGTTCGCCTTGTCGCGTTCAAGGTTGGCCTGGGCCTGGCGGAGCTGAGCCTCCAAGGCACGCGAGTCGAGCGTGAACAGCGGATCGCCGGCCTTGACCTCCTGCCCCTCGGTGAAATGGACGGCTTCCACCACCGATTCCACGCGCGCCTTGATGGCGATGGCGGCGAGCGGCTGCACCGTGCCGATGGTGCCGATTCGCTCCGGCATCGGGCGGGCTTCCACCGGCCTGATGACGACCGGCACGGCGCGGGGACCGGCGGCCGGGGCGGCGGCCCTGGATTCGCCGGCACCGCCGGCCTTCTGCGTGTACCAGTACCCGCCGACACCGAGCACGGCCAACAGCAGCGCCAGCAGAAAAATGGGTCTCGTCACGTGGAACTCCCGGCTCGCTGGCCCGGAACCTTGGCCAGTACGTTGAGGGCGCCGGCCCTTGTCTTGATGTCAGCGTCGATGGAAACCGCGTCACCGGCAAGAACGGCTTCTAGGATTCCCTTCCGATCAGCAGACATTATGGCAGGTCGCGCTTTGCACGTTAATGTCCATGGAGGGGGATTTTCGTAACAGATTGTAACAGCATTGTCGGAAGCCAATACCCCCGCATGCATGGGTGCTTGCGAACGGCGCAGGATGGCGGGAAGATCGTTGAAAATCCGTTGCCCGGCCCAAGCCTGACCGGGCATCAAAACAGGGAGAGGTAATAGATGACCGCGATCAGCCTGCGTTCCCGTCTTGTCGCCGCGGCCTTCGGCGTCGGCCTTGCCGCCAGCCCGGTGGCCGCCGTCGCCGAGACCTGGGACATGCCGACGCCCTACCCCGACACCAACCTGCACACCATCACGGTGCGCCAGTTCGCCGAGGAGGTGAAGGCGGCCACCGGCGGCAAGATCCAGATCACCGTGCATTCCAACGGTTCCCTGGTGAAGCACCCGGAGATCAAGCGCGCCGTCCAGTCCGGCCAGGCGCAGCTGGGCGAGGTGCTGATCAGCAGCTGGGCCAACGAGGACCCGCTTTACGGCCTGGATTCCGTGCCGTTCCTGGCGACCGACTTCGCCGCGTCGAAGAAGCTGTACGAGGCGTCGAAGCCTTATCTGGAAAAGAAGCTGGAGCGGCAGCGGCTGAAGCTCCTCTACTCGATCCCGTGGCCGCCGCAGGGCCTGTACGTCAAGCAGGAGATCGGCTCGATCGACGACCTGAAGGGGCAGAAGTTCCGCGCCTACAATCCGGCCACCACCCGCATCGCCGAACTGGCCGGCGCCGTGCCGACCAAGATCGAGGCGGCCGAGGTGGCGCAGGCCTTCGGCACCGGCATCGTGACGGCGATGATCACCTCCGCCGCCACCGGCGTGGACTCCAAGGCTTGGGACTTCGTGAAGGTCTATTACGACACCCAGGCCTGGCTGCCGCGCAACATGGTGTTCGTCAGCAGCGAGGTCTGGAAGGGTCTGGACGCCGGCACCCAGAAGGCGATCACCGAGGCGGCCGCCAAGGCCGAGGCGACCGGCTGGGCCGAGTGGGAGAAGAAGACGGCGGAGCTGAACAAGACGCTGGTCGACAACGGCATGAAGGTTCTGCCGCCGTCGGACGCGCTGAAGCAGGGCTTCGCCGCCATCGGCCAGACCATGACCGACGAATGGACGAAGGCCGCCGGCGCGGACGGACAGGCGATCATCGCGGCGTTCAAGAAGTAGGACCGCCCGGAAACCCTCCCCCGCCCTTCCCCACGAGAGCGGGGGAGAGGCGGGGGACCGCAATCCTTGCTTCCCCTATTCCAGAGGTGGTCGCGTCATGCGTGCCGCATTGACCGTTCTTTACCGTGCCGCCGAGATTTTGGGCGCGGTTTTTCTTGTTCTCATCGGTGTTCTGATCGTATCGCAGGTGTTCGCGCGTCTGTTCGGGCGGATGGTGCCCGGAGCGGACGAGTTGGCCGGCTATTGCATGGCCGCGTCGTTCTTCCTGATGCTGGGGCCGGCCTTTCGCCGGGGCGCGCACATCCGCGTCGGCGTGCTGATCGAGCGCCTGCGCGGCGGCGCCCGACGGGGCATGGAGCTGGCCTGCCTGCTGTTCGCCACGGCGCTCAGCGGCTATTTCGCGTGGTTCTGGCTGCGCATGACCTACGATTCCTACGACTTCGGCGATCTGGGCCAGGGCGTGCTGCCGATCCCGCTGTGGATCCCGCAAGCCGCCATGGCGGTCGGCCTCGTCATCCTGGTCGTGGCTCTGCTGGACGACCTGCTGGCCGTGCTGACCGGCCGGCCGGCGTCCTACGAGACCGCCGGCATGCAGAGCGAGGGCTGATCCATGGACCAGACAACCGCGTCCATCGTCCTGGTCCTGGCCATGTTCGTCATGCTGGGAGCCGGCGTCTGGGTGGCGCTGGCGCTGGCCGGCGTCGGCTTC
>JAEZID010000334.1 GCA_023416195.1 Pseudomonadota bacterium
CGCCGAGGATCCACAGGATCTCACGCGGGGCCTTGTAGGAACCGTAGTACAGGCCGCGGAACATGTGGATGTAGACGGCGATGAAGAACATCGACGCGCCGTTGGCGTGGACGTAGCGCAGCAGCCAGCCGTAGTTCACGTCGCGCATGATGCGCTCGACCGACTCGAAGGCGATCGTCGTGTTGGCGGCGTACTGCATGGCCAGCACGAGGCCGGTCGCGATCATGATCACCAGCATGATGCCGGCAATCGCACCGAACGCCCACAGATAGTTGACGTTACGGGGCATCGGGTACTGGTTGTACTCGTGATCCAGCATCGTGAAGATCGGCAGGCGGCTGTCGATCCACTTCACGACGGGGTTCTTGAACTGGGGGGCGTGAGCCTGAGCCATCTTGGGGTCTCCAGAACCTTAAGGCCGCTTAGCCGAGCCGGATCGCGGTGTCGCCGGTGAAGGCGTACTGCGGAACGACGAGGTTGGCCGGGGCCGGACCCTTGCGGATGCGGCCGGCGGTGTCGTAGTGCGAACCGTGGCACGGGCAGAACCAGCCGTCGTAGTCGCCCTTCGGATCGGTCGGCTTCTGCCCCAGCGGCACGCAGCCGAGGTGCGTGCAGATGCCGATGACGACCAGCCATTCCGGCTTCTTGACGCGGGCGTCGTCGGCGGCCGGATCGCGAAGCTCGCCGAGGTTGACCGTCTTGGCCTCCTCGATCTCCTTGGCGGTGCGGTGGCGGACGAAGACCGGCTTGCCGCGCCACGTGACGGTGATGGCCTGGCCGACGGCGACCGGGGCCAGATCCACGTCGATCGAGGCGAGCGCCAGCGTGTCGGCGGCCGGGTTCATGCTGTCGACGAACGGCCAGGCGGCCGCGGCGACGCCGACGGCACCCACCGCTCCGGTGGCGAGATAGAGGAAGTCACGGCGGGAAGTCCCCTCGCCGCCGGGGGCCGCATGGGCACCCGTCCCGGGCGGATGCGTGGTCTGAGCCATAAGCGTGTTACTCCTCAAGGCATACGCGGCGCGCCGAAGCGCCCGATGGCACGTGGCCGTTCTTTAGCACGACTTGACGGGCGAGTCCGCCGAATGGGTGAGCGAGGGCGCGCCGCGTCGTCCGGGGTGGCTGGCCCCGGTTATTCCGGGTGCGGTATACCGTCGCGGCCACGCCTTGAAAAGGCTTTGTCATCGGACAATGTGTCGCGCGCTGCGCCGCAACATTGGAATTCGCTAAAAACCCGCATTCTTTCCAGGGGTTTTCTCCATGCGTCTCGTGCTCTTCGAACCGGACATCCCGCAGAATGCCGGCACCCTGATGCGTCTGGCGGCGGGACTCGGGGTCGCCCTCGACCTGATCGAGCCCTGCGGCTTCGTCCTCGACGACCGCAAGCTGCGGCGGGCCGGCATGGACTATCTGGACCAGCTCGCCATGACGCGGCACGACTCCTGGGCGGCCTACGCCCGCGCGCCCCACGCCGGGCGTCTGGTGCTGCTGACCACGCGCGGCGCCATCCCCTACACCGACTTCGCCTTCGCCGCCGACGACCGGATCATGGTCGGGCGCGAGAGCGCCGGGGTGCCGGACGAGGTGCACGACGCCGCCGACGCCCGCCTCGTGATCCCGCTGAAGCCGCCCGCCCGATCCCTGAACGTTGCACTTAGCGCTGCGATGGTGTTGGGTGAAGCCCTGCGACAGACTGCCGCATTTCCGCACTAGAGGCCCCTTCGAAGAAGGCCGGAGAGCAACCGATGCCCGTTCCCGAAACGCCCACCGTCCCCACCGAAGACCAGAAGGCCCGCGCGACCGCGTGGTTCGCCGAATTGCGCGACCGCATCTGCGCGGCGTTCGAGCGGTTGGAGGACGAACTGACGGGCACCCACGCCGACCTTCCCCCCGGCCGGTTCGAGCGCAAGGCCTGGACCCGCCCGGACCACGGCGGCGGCGAGGGCGGCGGCGGCGTCATGTCGGTGATGAAGGGGCGCGTGTTCGAGAAGGTGGGCGTCAACGTCTCCACCGTGCACGGCACCTTCAGCCCGGAATTCCGCGCCAACATTCCGGGGGCTGGTGACGACGGGCGGTTCTGGGCTTCCGGCGTCAGCCTCGTCGCCCACATGCGCTCGCCCCTGGTGCCGGCCACACATATGAACACGCGGCACATCGCGACCAGCATCGGCTGGTTCGGCGGTGGCGCCGACCTGACGCCGATGGTCGAAAACCCGCAGGACACCGCCGATTTCCACGCGGCGCTGAAAGCCGCCTGCGACCGGCACGACCCGGCCTATTACGCGCGCTACAAGGAGTGGTGCGACCGCTACTTCTTCCTCCCGCACCGGGGCGAGGCGCGCGGCGTGGGCGGCATCTTCTTCGACAACCTCGACTCCGGCGACTGGGAGGCGGATTTTGCCTTCACCCACGACGTCGGGCTAGCCTTCCTGGAGGTCTACCCGGCGCTCGTCCGCCGTCGCATGAACGAGCCCTGGACCGCCGAGCAGCGCGAGCATCAGCTGATCCGGCGCGGGCGGTACGTGGAGTTCAACCTGCTCTACGACCGGGGAACGACCTTCGGCCTGAAGACCGGCGGCAACACGGAGGCCATCCTCATGAGCCTGCCGCCGGAGGTGAAGTGGCCGTAGGGACGACTGAGCCCCCTCCCTAACCCTCCCCCGCTTTCGCGGGAGAGGGGACTTTGGTGAGCGGCGGCAGCGGGTCAGGGAGGGGGCACGCGCAAGCGCCGTTGCGCCTCCGCCAAACACGCCTCCCGCCCCGGCCGGAAATCCTCGGCGATCCACCACGCCTCGATTTCCTTGATGAGCTTGCCGACCTCCGGCCCCGGCTTCAGCCCCATCGCCAGCAGGTCGCGCCCCGCGATGGGCAGGCGCAGAGCCGGCAGGTCGTCGGCCGTGGCCAGCGCCGCCTTCACCGCGTCCAGCGCAATGGGGCCGGGCGCATCCACCGCCGCCAGCAACGCCAGATCCCGATACAGACCCGCATCGCCCAGCCGGTAGAGCGCCTGACGGCGTTTGA
>JAEZID010000364.1 GCA_023416195.1 Pseudomonadota bacterium
GCAGTTTTCAAAAGTGGTAACCCGTATTACCATCAAGCCGATACATTGCATTTAAAGTTTCATTAACCGGAACTGACGCTAAATCCCCTCGACACGCAGAACAGTGTCCTGCCTATTCCGCGAAAAAGGGGAGCACCCGATTATGTCCGCACCGATGGTTTCCGATGAAGTCCGCCACGCCTGCCGCATCCACGCGCGCCTTCTGGACTCCTTCATCGCCTTGACGGAACAGGAGCTGGCCCAGCTCGCTCCCGGCTTCGCGGAAGAAAGCCTGCTGGAATCCCTGGAAAAGCTGCGCGCCGCGCGCAAGTCCTACGGCAGCCTCGGCGGCGTGATCCCGGTCGATCTGAAGGCGTCGAACGCGGCCTAATCCTGCCCGGAATCGCCGTTCTGACGGCGCTGAACGTCGCGCCACTTGGCGACGTTCCTGTTGTGGTCGGGCAGCGTCTTGGCGAACACATGGCCGCCGCTGCCGTCGGCGACGAAATACAGGAAGTCGTGCCGCTCCGGATGCAGCGCCGCCTGGATGGAGGCGCGCCCCGGATTGGCGATGGGTCCAGGCGGCAATCCGGCCACATGGTAAGTGTTGTACGGCGATTCGAACTTCCAGTCGGCGCGGGTCAGGGCGCGGCCCAATTCCCCACTGCCGTCGGTCAGGGCGAAGATCACCGTCGGATCGGACTGAAGCTTCATGCCCGTTTCCAGCCGGTTGACGAAGACGCCGGCCACCTTGGCCCGCTCCTCCGCCACGCCGGTTTCCTTCTCGACGATGGACGCCAGAGTCAGCGCCTGCTGCGGTGTTTCGAAGGGCAGATCCTTGGACCGCCCCTTCCACGCTTCCGCCAGGGCCTGTTCCATCCCGCGCTGCATGCGCTCGATCAGCGCCAAGCGGGAGTCGCCGTAGGAATAGTGATAGGTCTCGGGCAACAGGCTGCCGTTCTTCGGCACCGCCTTCACCTCGCCCGACAGGGCCGGTTCCTTGTCCAGCAGGGCGACCACCTGCGCGGAGGTCAACCCCTCCGGCACGGTGAAGCGGCGAACCACCGTTCGCCCCTGGCGCAGGATGTCGAGAACGCCGTCGATGCTGATGCCAGCCGGAAAAGCGTACTCGCCGGCCTTCAGGCCGCCGGCCAGCTTGGCCCCGCCGATGAACAGAAGCGGGGAGTCCACGACGCCCGCCTCGCTCAACGTCAGCGCAATTGTTTCAAGCCCGCTGCCGCGCGGGATGACCACCGTCGTCGGGTGCTCCAGCGGTCCGGGGGCCATGATGCGCAGGGCCCCCCAGAACGCGGCGGCGATGCAGGCGGTGATCGCGGCGAGTCCAACCGCCGCGATCCGGAGGCGCCAGCCCATCCGGCCAACTCCTCAGACAGTCGCCGTTCAGGCGAATTCCTTGAACACCAGAGAGGCGTTCGTACCGCCGAAGCCGAACGAGTTCGACAGGGCGGCCCGGACGCGGCGCTCCTGCGCAACCTTCGGAACGAGGTTGACGCCGAGGCAGCTCTCCGACGGATTCTCAAGGTTCAGGGTCGGCGGAACCAGGCTGTGGTTGATCGCCTTGATCGAGTAGATCGCCTCGACCGCGCCGGCGGCGCCCAGCAGGTGGCCGATGGCCGACTTGGTCGAAGACATGGTGAGCTTGTCCACGGCCGAGCCGAACAGGCGCTTCACCGCACCCAGCTCGATCTCGTCGCCCAGCGGCGTCGAGGTGCCGTGCGCGTTGACGTAGTCGATGTCCTCGGGGTTCAGGCCGGCGCGCTTCAGGGCGCCGCGCATGGCGCGGAAACCGCCGTTGCCGTCCTCCGCCGGGGCGGAGATGTGGTAGGCGTCGCCCGACAGGCCGTAGCCGACGATCTCGGCGTAGATGTGGGCGCCGCGCTTCTTCGCGTGCTCCAGCTCTTCCAGGACGAGGACGCCGGCACCCTCGGAGATGACGAAGCCGTCGCGGTCCTTGTCATAGGGACGCGATGCCCGCTCGGGCGTGTCGTTGAAATTCGTGGACAGGGCGCGCATGGCGGCGAAGCCGCCGACGCCCAGCCGGCTGACCGCGGCTTCCGTGCCGCCGGCCACCATCACGTCCGCGTCGCCCAGCATGATCAGGCGGGAGGCGTCGCCGATGGCGTGTGCGCCGGTCGAACAGGCCGTGACCACCGCGTGGTTCGGGCCCTTGAAGCCGTGCTGAATCGAAATGTGGCCGGAGGCCAGATTGATGAGGCAGGCCGGGATGAAGAAGGGGGAAATCCGTCGCGGACCCTTCTCATGCAGCGTGACCGCACCGTCGGCGATGCCCGGCAGACCACCGATGCCCGAGCCCACCATGACGCCGGTGAGTTCGCGGTCTTCCTCGGTCTGCGGGACCCAGCCGGAATCCTTGATCGCTTCATGGGCCGCGGCGATCGCGAAGATGATGAAATCATCCATCTTCCGCTGGTCCTTCGGCGGAACGAAGGCGTCCGGATTGAACAACCCGTCGCCCTCACCGCGCGGAACCTGCCCGGCAACCTTCGAGGCCAAGTCAGAGGCGTCGAAGCCCGTGATCGAGCGGATGCCCGACTCGCCGGCGACCAGACGCTCCCAGTTGAGCTTATGGCCGACACCGAGCGGCGTGACCAGACCGAGGCCGGTAACGACGACACGTCTCATGGGCTTTTCCCTAACCTTTCCTCGAATGAACTCAGTGACGGCCAGGCCTTTTCAGCGAAAAGGTGCCTGGCCCTCTGAGCGCCAACGCCCTATCAGGCGGCGGCGTTCGCCTTGATGAAGTCGATGGCGTCCTTGACGGTCAGGATCTTCTCGGCGGCATCGTCCGGAATCTCGCAGCCGAACTCTTCCTCGAAAGCCATGACCAGCTCGACGGTGTCGAGGCTGTCGGCGCCGAGATCGTCGATGAAGGAGGCGTTCTCCGTCACCTTCGCTTCCTCGACACCCAGGTGGTCGACCACGATCTTCTTCACGCGCTCGGCGACATCGCTCATTTTTTCAGACCTTCCAATCCTTGAGACCGCTCGGGCGAATTCGGCTGATTCGACACGCATAAGCGTGCCGTCCCGCCACGAAAAGCCCAGTCCGATAACACATTTTAACAGCCTTGACCAGCGCCCGCGGGCACCGGTCGCGGCCTGTCGTTCAGGCAGCGAAAACCGCCTCAGATCATCGCCATGCCGCCGTTGACGTGCAGCGTCTGGCCGGTGACGTAGGCGGCCTCCTCGCTCGCGAGGTACACGACCCCGGCGGCGATTTCCCCCGGCTCGCCCATGCGGCCGGCCGGGATGTTGGTGAGCAGCTTGTCCTTCTGCTCGCCATTCAGAGCGTCGGTCATCGCCGTGGTGATGAACCCCGGCGCGACGCAATTGACGGTGATTCCGCGCGACGCGACCTCGGCCGCGAGCGACTTCGACATGCCGATCATGCCGGCCTTGGAGGCGGCGTAGTTCGCCTGCCCCGGATTGCCGGTGACGCCGACGATGGAGGTGATGCCGATGATCCGGCCCCAGCGGCGCTTCATCATGCCGCGCATCACGGCGCGCGACAGGCGGAAGGCGGCGGTCAGGTTCACGTCGATGACGGACTGCCAGTCGTCGTCCTTCATGCGCAGCGCCAGCTGGTCGCGGGTCAGGCCGGCGTTGTTGACCAGAATGTCCACCTGGCCCAGCGCCGCCTCGGCATCCTTGGCCAGCTGCTCGGTCGCGGCGGCGTCGGCGAGGTTGCCGGGAACGACCACGGCGCGCTCGCCCAGTTCGGCGGCCAGAGCCTCCAGGGGGGCGACGCGGGTGCCCGACAGGGCGACGGTGGCGCCCTGCGCGTGCAGCGCGCGGGCGATGGACGCACCGATACCGCCGGAAGCCCCGGTCACCAGCGCCTTCTTGCCGGTCAGATCGAACATGGAAAGCCTCACAGCGTCTTGAGGAACGACTCGACGTCGGCCGGCGTCTGCACCGAAATGCCCGCCAGTTCCTTGTCGATGCGCTTGGCCAGACCCGACAGCACCTTGCCCGAGCCCAGCTCGACCAGCGTGTCGACGCCCTGCTCCTTCATATAGAGCACGCCTTCGCGCCAGCGGACCATGCCGGTCACCTGCTCGACCAGCAGGCGGCGAATCGCGTTGGGGTCGGAGACGGCGGACGCGACCACGTTGGCGACGACCGGCACCTCCGGCGGGTTGATGGTGACGTTGGCGAGCGCCTCGGCCATCGCGTCGGCGGCCGGCTGCATCAGCGGGCAATGGAAGGGGGCGGACACCGGCAGGCGGACCGAACGCTTCAGCCCGCGCTCGGCGGCGAGCACGATGGCGCGGTCGATGGCCTCGGCGTGGCCGGAGATGACCACCTGTCCGGACGAATTGTCGTTGGCGACCGTGCAGACGTCGCCCTGCGCCGCGTCGGCGGCGATGGACTGGGCCTGCTCCAGCTCGGCGCCCAGCAGCGCGGCCATGGCGCCCTTGCCGACCGGCACGGCCTTCTGCATGGCCTGCCCGCGCAGCTTCAGCAGGCGCGCGGTGTCGGCCAGCGTGAAGGCGCCGGCGGCGCACAGCGCCGAATACTCGCCCAGCGAATGGCCGGCGACGAAGGCGGCGTGCCTGGCGAGATCCAGCCCGCCCTGCTCCTTCAGCACCCGCGTGACCGCGACGCTGACGGCCATCAGGGCCGGCTGGGCGTTCTCGGTCAGGGTGAGGTCGGCCTCGGGACCTTCGAACATCAGGCGGGACAGGCGCTGGTTCAGCGCGTCGTCCACCTCTTCGAAGGTGAGCCGCGCGACCTCGAACGCCTCGGCCAGCTCGCGGCCCATGCCGACGGCTTGGCTGCCCTGGCCCG
>JAEZID010000370.1 GCA_023416195.1 Pseudomonadota bacterium
GCGTGGTGCAGTGGCCGCAGTTCCCGATCCGCCGCCTGGGCGAGCCGGACGACCTGGAAGCGGTGGCGCGCGGCCTCGCCCTGCTGGTGGCCGGAAGCACGACCGGCGAGGGGCCGGCCCTGGTCGCCGCCGCCGCCGAGCGCGGTGCCGGAGAGCTGGCCGGCGAAGCGGTGCGCGAGCTGTTCGGCACGCCCTCCTTCCACCCACTGTGGCAGGGTCTGGATCAGGCCCAGAAGGTGGATTTCAGCATCGAGGGGCTGGTCGCCGCCATCCTCGACCTGTCCTACGAACGCCCCTTGCTGGTTCTGGTCGAGGACGCGCACTGGACGCGCGGGCTGACCAACCGGCTGCTCGACTCGCTGGCCGGCACGGTGGAGGAGGCGCGCGTCCTCGTGCTGGTCACCACCCGGCCGGACACGCCCGGCGGCTGGACCGCCCCGGACCGCGTCCCTCGCATCGCGCTGGAACCGCTCGAATCGATGCAGATCGACGAGTTCCTCGACCATTGGCTGGGCCACCACCCGTCGCTGGCCGAGTTGAAGGCGCGCGTCGGGGCGCAGAGCCAGGGCGTGCCGCTCTATCTGGAGGAGTCGTTGCGCGCGCTGGAATCGGCGGGCGCCATCGTCGGCAGCCCCGGCCAGTACGAACTGGGCAACGCCGACGCCAAGGTGGTCCTGCCAGCGACGGTGCACGGCCTGCTGGCGGCCCGCATCGACTCGCTGGAGCCGCTGACGCGGCGCACGCTGCTGCACGCGGCGGTGATCGGCACCTCCGTCGATCTGGATCTGCTGCGGCACATCGCGCCGTTGCCGTCCGCCGACCTGCCGGCGCTGCTGGAGCGGCTGGAGCGGGACGGATTCTTCGCGCGCTCGCGCCTGCTGCCCAACATGGAGGTCACCTTCCGCCACGCGCTGGTGCAGGAGGTCGCCTACGCCACCCTGACCAAGCGCGAGCGCCAGCCGCTGCACGGCCGCGTCCTGCGCGCCCTGCGCAAGCGCCACGACCGGGATCTGCCGGCCCGCGTCGAGCTGATGGCCCACCACGCCTTCTTCGCCGAGGACTGGCCGTCCGCCTGCGCCTATGGCCGCCGCGCCGGGCAACGGGCGGAGGGACGCTGCCGGCATGGCGACGCCGGGCGCTTCTACACCAACGCGCTGAAGGCGCTGGAGCACCTGCCGGAGACACGGCGCAATTCGCTGCGCCGGATCGACCTGTGGATCGCCATACCGCGCATCCTGCTGCCGCAAGGCGGACGCGGAGCCGACGATCTTCTGGAAAAGGCGCGCACGCTGGCGCAGAGCCTGGGCGACCAAGGGCGCTACGCCCGTGCATCGTCCCTTCTGGCATCGTTTCAGTGGGTTTACGGCAATTTGACATCGGCCGTGGAACTCTGCCACAGCGCGCTGGGCAGCCTCGGCGAGCGTGACGGCGCGCAAGCCCGCGTCCCACTCCTCGTCCGGCTGGGCGGCGTTCTGGCGGAACAGGGCTATTTCGTCGAGGCCAGCGCCAAGCTGAGCAAGGCGCGCGCCATGGCGATCGCTCACGACCGGTATGGGCGTTACGGCCTGACCACCGTGGCCGCCGCGAGCACGGCGGCTTACGAGGCCCGGTGCACGGCGGAACTGGGGCACCAGGCGAAGGCCGTTCAACTGGCCCAACTGGCCTTGGAGACCGCGGACGACAGCGGGCACGCTTTTTCAAGGGCCGTGGCCAATCTCTATCTCGGGCTGACCCACCTGCTCGGCCGAAACTTCGCCCTTGCCGTACCCAGCCTGAAGGCCGCGCTGACGATGGCCGAGGCGACGCGGCTGCACATTTATCAGCCGATGACCATGGGCGCGCTCGGGTACGCCCTGGTCCACGACGGCCAGGCGGCCGAAGGGATGGCGATGCTGTCGGCAAGCGGCGAATACGCACGGCTGCTGAACATCACCCGCCAGCAGCCCCAGATCCTGACATGGCTGTCCGAAGCCAGTCTGATGACCGGTGCGTTGGAGGACGCCATCCGGCATGCCGAGACCGCGCACACCCTCGCCGAAAATGCGGGGCAGCTTTCGGACAATGCCTGGGCGCTGCTCGCCTTGAGCGGAGCCATGGCAGCCTCCCATCGGCACGACGATGCGCAAGATGCGCTCGTCGAAGCCGAACGGCTTGGAGAACGGCTTTCGATGAGGCCGCTTCTCCAGCGATGCGCGGAGCACCGTCTGGCGCTGGCGACGGTTTCCGAAGCCAAGCGCCGGTAACTGGGTCAGACCGGAATAAACCCAGCTTGCGTCCAGACGCGACCGAGGCCTTCCGGACTCAGTTGGCAAACACCGGGGAATTCGCTTCACCCTTCCGGAAGTAGTTCAACACGTAGATCCGCACGCTCGTGGCAAAGGGAATGCCCTCGGTACGGCTCTCGTGAATTTCCGCGCACACGGCCTCAAGCGCCTTGCCCTCGCGCTGGGCGATTTCCTTAAGCCCGTCCCAAATCGTCGCTTCCAGCCGCAGGCTGGCCCGGCGGCCGCCCACCATCACCGACCGCGACACCACGGCGGGCGGGGCCGTGAGGCTGCTGAGGTCGGCCATTTCATCAAGGCTGCGCGGTATGCGGCGGTCCATTTTCATCGTGGCGCTCCTGTCAGCAGAGTGGATGATGCGGTAAGGCGCAAGTGCGCGCGGGTGCCCGTGTTGTACCGCCCGCACCGCCTTTCGGCGTGTGAAGTTCTTCACAGTCCGGGCGGCCCTTTCGGCCTGAAGTATCGGCATACCGCAGTACTCGCGGCTCACCGAACTTCAGCCGAATGGAGCAGCGTCCATGACCACCGCCATCAACCAGACCGCCCTCATCCGTGGCGCCGACGGCCGCCTCTTCTCCGTTTCCGCCCAGGGCGCTGCCGAGGTTGCTGAGCAGGCCGCCGAACTGACCGCCGCCACCCGCCTGGCCGATCGCGGCTTCAGCAGCGACGATCACCAGGCTGGCCGCTACACCATCACTCCGGGCCTCTGATCGGCGGGTTCACCCTGCGACTTCGGGCCGTGGCGGCCGGCATTACTTGGCCGACCTGCCACGGTCCCGCCCGATCACTCGTGGTATATTAATTAGCGGTGTAGTATACAGCTGGCGGTTCTCGAACCGGAGAGCCCTTCCCCGATGCCCTTCGACACCGCACTCCCACCCATGGCCTTCCAACGCTCCGCCGATCAGGCCGTCAAGGCCCACACCACCGGCACGCACCGCATCGTGGCGCCGGAGCAGACCCTGGCCCGCGTCGCCCCGTTCCTTCCCGTCATGGGCATCACGCGCGTCGCGAACGTCACCGGCCTGGACGAGGTCGGCATCCCGGTCGTGATGGTGACCCGGCCCAATTCCCGATCCGTCTCCGTCTCGCAGGGCAAGGGCGTGACCCTGGCCGCCGCCAAGGCGTCCGGCGTCATGGAATCGATCGAGGGCTACCACGCCGAACGCATCGCCCTGCCGCTGAAATACGCCAGCTTCGAAGAGCTGCGCTGGACCCACCCCATCGTGGACGTCGGCCGCCTGCCGCGGCTTGCCGGCGGCGCCTTCACCCCGCACACGCCGATGCTGTGGATCGAAGGGCAGGACCTGCTGGCCGGCGGGACCAAGTGGGTGCCGTTCGAGATGGTGCACCTGAACTTCACCCTGCCGCTGCCGCCCGGCTCGGGCAGTTTCCTCGCCGGATCCAACGGGCTGGCGTCGGGCAACTGCGCGGCCGAGGCCATCGCCCACGCCATCACCGAACTGGTCGAGCGCGATGCCGCCACCCTGTGGCGCCTGAAGGACCGCGCGGCGCAGGACGCCACGCGCCTCGACCCGGCCACCGTCGCCGATCCCGTCTGCCGGTCGCTGCTCGACCGGTTCGACGCCGCCGGGGTGGACGTCGGCGTCTGGGAGATCACCAGCGACGTCGGCCTGCCGGCCTTTCTGTGCCGCATCGTGGCGCGGGAGGACGCGCCGCAGCAATCGGTCCGCCCGGCGCTGGGCATGGGCTGCCACGTCGCCCGCGAGGTCGCTCTGTCCCGCGCCCTGACCGAGGCGGCGCAGAGCCGGTTGACCTTCATCGCCGGGGCGCGCGACGACATGCCCCGCGCCGAATACGAACGGCACCTTGACCCCGCCCAGTACGCCCGCTGGAAGCAGCGGATCGCGGACGGCGAAGGAACCTGCGATTTCGCCGCCTGCCCCACCTTCTCGGGCCGCAGCATCGACGACGACCTCGCCTTCCAGCTCGACCGCCTGCACGCGGTCGGCATCGAGGAGGCCGTGGCCGTCGATCTGACCAAGCCGGAATTCGGCATTCCCGTGGCCCGCCTGGTCATCCCCGGCCTGGAAGGCGTGGACGAATCCCCGGATTATCTGCTGGGCGCGCGGGCGCGCTCCGTCGTGGGAGAATCCGCATGAGCGGCCTTGCCGTCTTCCTCGGCCCCACCCTGCCCCGCGAAGACGCGGAGCGGGAGTTGGACGCCACCTATCTGCCGCCGGTCGCCCAGGGCGACATCATCCGCCTGTGCGCGCAGGAAACGACGCCCAAGGCCATCGGCATCGTGGACGGCCTGTTCGAGAACGTCCCGTCCGTCTGGCACAAGGAAATCCTGTTCGCCATCAGCCAGGGCATCGCCGTCTTCGGCGCCTCCAGCATGGGGGCGCTGCGCGCGGCGGAGCTGCACCCCTTCGGCATGATCGGCGTCGGCGCCATCTTCGAGGCGTTCCGCGACGGCCGGCTGGAGGACGACGACGAGGTCGCCGTGATCCACGGCCCGGCGGAACTGGGCTACACCAGCCTGTCGGAGGCGATGGTCAACATCCGCCGCACGCTGGCCGACGCCGTGGTGGACGAGGTGATCCCGCCCGAAACCGCCCGGCAGTTGGAAGGCATCGCCAAGGCCCTGCCCTACCGCGAGCGCGGCTACGGCCGCGTGTTGCGGCTGGCCGCCGACCGGGGCGTGCCGGACGAGGAGCTGGCCGACCTGAAGCTGTGGCTGCCCACCGGCCGCTTCGACCAGAAGCGCGAGGACGCCCGCCAGCTGCTGCGCGCCATGCGCCGCTGGGCCGCGCAGGGAACGGCCGCGCCGGAGGCCCGCTTCCATTTCGAACGCACGGTCCTGTGGGAAAAGGCGGTTCGCGAATCGGCTGCGCTCGCGACCCGACCGCAAATCCGCTAGTCTGATCGCATCGCGCGCGGCTCCCTTGCCGCGCGGGCACGCAGGAAGCGGTCTGGACGGACATGAGTGTACTCGCGGATGTCGCCACGATCCTGCGACGCAACCGTCTTCTGAGCGGCCTCGACGACCGGCACATGGCCGAGCTGGTGTCGCTCGGGCGGTTGTCGCGCTTTCACGAAGGCCAGACGGTCTTTGAAAAGGGCGATCCCGGCGACTGCCTCTACGCCATCCTCAAAGGCCAGATCGCCGTGTCCACCGGGTCGGTGGACGGCAAGACCATGCTGCTGAACATCCTGGACGCCGGCGACGTGCTGGGCGAGATCGCCCTGCTGGACGGCAAGGAGCGCACCGCCGGGGCCACCGCCCTGCGCGCGTCGGAACTGTTCCGCATCGACCGCCCGGCCTTCATCGCCTTCCTGGAACGGCACCCCAAGCTGTGCATCCAGATGATGGGCGTCCTGTGCGAACGGCTGCGCTGGGTGTCGGAAAACATCGAGGACGCCGTCTTCCACGACGTGCCCCGCCGGCTGGCCCGGCGAATCCTGCTGCTGGCCGAAACCTACGGCCAGCGCACCGCGAACGGCGTGAAGGTCAACCAGGCCGTGTCCCAGGAAGGGCTGGCCGCCATGCTGGGCGTGACCCGCGAGATGGTCAACAAGAGCTTGAGAGCCTTGCGCAATTCGGGCGCCATCACCTACACCAAGGGCTTCATCGTGGTCACCGACCTGCATCTGCTGAAAGACATGGCGGGCGAGACCGTTCGGGAGCCTTGACGTATAGGTTTACCTCCGGCAAGTTTTGTCATCGCAATCTCTTTCAATCGCGCTATAGTGTGATTTGGGAGTGCGTGGGGTTCAACAAGGGATAAATGCGCCATGGCTGGACAGGAGCCGCAGGCCAACGAAGCCGCCCAGACGGCCGCCGGAGTGATTCCGCTGGCGCCCCGGTCCGTCAAGCTGTTCGGCCGCCCGACGCAGATCCGGCTGGAGCCGTCCTATTGGGAAGCGCTGGACGAAATCTGCCGGCGGGAGGATCTGACCGTCGACGAGCTGTGCAGCGACCTGAAGGAGCGCCTGGACGAGCAGTCCAAGCGCGTGCGCGGCGTGGGCAGCGTGTCGCTCGCCAACGCGGTGCGCGTCTTCATCGTCGGCTACTACCGCAAGGCCGCCACCGAGAAGGGGCATGACCGCGCCGGTCACGGCCGCGGCGACCCGTTCGTCAGCACGCCCTTCGACCTGCCGCAGCCGCCCGACGAACGCTGAGCGGACACATTCGCGCCGGGACGCCGGAATCCCGGTCCGCGACAATCACTCCTGGTTCATTCGACGCGATTGTTGCTAAAATTCGGCTTGATCGCATTTCCGCGGAGCCGACGAGCGCATGACCACGGTTGAGCCGGCCGCCTACCCCCCCACCACCGCCCATCGGGCGCGGGATGGTTCCTACCTTCCCGAGGTGGGGTTCATGGCCGGGCTGCTGGTGGTGCTGTTCCTGGTCATGCAGCAGAACTTCCTGCTGTTCCACCTGAGCGCCGAGCTTTTCTCCATCGCGGTGTCGATCACGATCTTCATGATCGCGTGGAACACGCGCGCGTCCAACCAGTCGCCCTTTCTGTCCTTCGTCGGCCTGTCGCTGCCGGCGGTGGCTCTTTTGGATTTGCTGCACGCCATCTCCTATCAGGGGATGAACGTCATCGGCGACGGCAACCCCAACCTGGCCACGCAGCTGTGGGTGGCCGCGCGCTACGTCCAGGCCGCCATCTTCCTGGCCGCGCCGCTGCTGTCGGAAACGCGCCTGCGCACGGGCGACGTGCTGCTGGTGCAGGGCGCGGCGTTCGGCGCCGCCCTGCTGGCGATCTTCACCTTCAAGATCATGCCGGACTGCTTCGTGCCGGGCGAAGGGCTGACTCCGTTCAAGATCGTCAGCGAATATGTGATCGCCTCGGCGACGGGCGTCGCCTGCCTGCTGCTGATCCGGCGGCGGCGCCGGTTCGACCGGGGGGTTTTCCGTCTGGTGCTGGCCGGCATCGCCATGCTGATCCCGCAGGAAATGGCCTTCACGCTGTACATGGACCCGCACGGGCTCATGAACGCGCTGGGCCATTTCCTCAAGATCCTGTCCTGCTATCTGCTCTACAAGGCGATCATCGTCACCGCGCTGCGCAACCCCTACGACCTCGCCTTCTACCGGATGCGGCGCAGCGAGGAGGCCTTGCGCGACCATCTCGGCGGGCTGGAGGCGCTCATCGCCACGCGCACCGCCGAATTGCGGGAGAGCGAGGCGCGCTGGCGGGCGCTGCTGGAATGCTCCAACGACTGGTTCTGGGAAACCGACGCGCAGGGGCGCTTCACCGCCCTGTCGCCGCGCGCCCAGGAATCCACCGGGCGCGGCGGGTCGGAACTGCTGGGGTTCACCCATGCCGACCTGCTCGACCCCAACCGGCCGGAGGAGGATTTCCCCGCGCTGATGGAGGCGCTGCGCAAGCGCGAGCCGTTCCGCCGCCTGTCGTTCCCGCTGGCGACACCGGGCGCGGCCTCGCGCTGGGTCATGGTCAGCGGAGTCCCGCGTTTCGGCCCGGACGGCTCCTTCCTCGGCTATCGCGGAACCACCAGCGACACCACGGCGCGCCGGCAGGCGTCGGAGGAGGCGCGGCAGAAACAGACCATGGCGGCGCTGGGCAGTCTGGTCGGGGGCCTCGCCCACGAGATCAACAACCTGCTCCAGCCCGTCATCAGCCTGTCCGAACTGGCGATGAACCGCGCCGGCGAGGATCGGAAGCTGCACACCTACCTGGGCGCCGTCCACGAAAGCGGCCTGAAGGCCCGCACGATCCTGCGCGACGTGCTCCAGTTCGCGCGGGTGGAGGTCGCGGAATCGCCCCCCGGCGACCTTGAGGATGCCGTGCGCTCGGCCGTGCAGCTGGCGTCTCCGACCCTGCCCGCCGGGGTGCGGCTGAGCACGCGCACGGGCACCGGCCTGAAACCGGTGACCATCACCGCGACCGAATTGACACAAGTGCTGCTGAATCTGATACAGAACGCCCGCGACGCCATGCCGGAGGGCGGCACGCTCGGCATTCAGGCGGACCTTGTTACCCTGAAGGAGCCGGAGACGTCCCGCCGCCAGCTGGCCGAAGGGAAATACGTGCGGCTCACCGTGTCGGACACCGGCACCGGCATGGACGAGGCGACCCGGCAACGCGTGTTCGACCCGTTCTTCACGACCAAGCCCGTCGGCAAAGGGACGGGGCTTGGGCTGTCGGTCGTGTATGGTATCGTTCGGAACGGCGGCGGCGACATTACGGTTGAAAGCGCGCCGGGACGCGGTACGACGTTCGTCATCGACCTGCCCGTCGCCGACGCCGGCGACCAGGGCTTTGAAAAGGATGGAAAGAAGGGTCATGGCGAAGGTTCTGGTCGTTGAGGATTCCGCCGCCGTCCGGCTGGCCGTCACGGAAGTGATGGAGCAGGCCGGGCACGCCGTCGCGGAGGCGGAAAACGGCCGCATTGCCATCGGGCGGCTGGAGACCGAGTCCTTCGATCTTGTCATCACCGACGTGCTGATGCCGGAGGCCGATGGGGTGGAGGTCATCAAGGCCGTCCGCGCCCGGCACCCGGACACCCGCGTGCTGGCCATGTCCGGCGGCGCGCCGAACCTGCCGGCGGGCTATGCCCTGAAAATGGCGGAAATGTTCGCGGCCGACGCCGTGCTCTACAAGCCGTTCCTGAACGAAGAGCTGAAGAAGGCGGTCGCGCGCCTGCTGAGCGGCGAAGCCTGAGACGGCCGCACGAGACCGTTCGACACCCAAACCGATCAAAGCGCCAACCGATCAGAGACTTGACTGTTCGTCTGCGGCGCGCTACTGGTTACGCCTCTAAACCGTATGGTGTACCACGCGGTTTGGTTGGATACCGGCGGGCCGGGGTGCGGGGAGGGAGATCCACAATAATAAGCGCCCCGCCCGCCACGTCCTCTCCGAATCTTTTCCGAATTCCCAATACGCTCAGGCCGCCTGACGCTTCATCAGCAGACCGCGCAGCACGCGCGAGAGCAGGTCGGCGAACTGGAACTGTTCGTCCCCCGGCAGCGCGGCGATGACGTTCGCGAACTCCTTCAGCGGATCGTGCTCCAGCAGTTCCAACGCCTTCGTGGTCGGATGCAGCTGCACCACGCGGCGGTCTTCCGGCACCGGCACTCGGGTCAGCAGGCTCTTGGTCACCAGCACCTCGACCATCTGCGAGGCGGCTCCGCGCGTGGTCGCGTGGAAGTCGGCGAAGGCGGAGACGGTGCGCTGGCTGGGGTTGGCCCGCGCGAAATAGCGCAGCGCCGTCCACTGCGACGGCTTCAGCCCCTGTGTGTAGCCGAGGCTGTCGGCGATGTGGCCGATGTGCATCATGACCTCGGCGATTGCCTGTGCCGAAGCCGGTGACGTATGACTTTTCGACATGGCGGCCGGGTCTCGCTTGATCCTCGGGTGGGCGTCACGACTGGTAATACCGAGCCCGAGTCTACACGGTATAGAGGCTATACGACCAGCAGACTAACAGGCATTCGGGGAGGAGTCCAGCGTTGCTCCTGCCCCGGCGACGGTCCCGACATTAGGCGATGGCGCTCCGAAACGAAACCTTTTCGTAACCATGACACCCCCGCACAATGTCGCACCCCTGCGCCGCGAAGCGTTGCCGGGGACAAGGGGCGCCCTACCCCCTCCTGTCCGAGTGGAATAGTGCGTTTTGGCTGGCGTTGGGGCGCGACTCGGCTATATATGCGCGCCATGACCACGCCCGTTTCCAAACCCGGTTCGAAAACCAGCCTCGCCAACGCCCCGAAGGTCGGGATCGTCAGCCTGGGCTGCCCGAAGGCGCTCGTCGATTCCGAGCGCATCCTGACCCGCCTGCGCGCGGAAGGCTACGACATCTCCCCGTCCTACGACGGCGCGGACGTCGTGCTGGTGAACACCTGCGGCTTCCTGGACAGCGCCAAGAAGGAATCGCTGGAGGCCATCGGCGAGGCGATCAAGGAAAACGGGCGCGTCATCGTGACCGGCTGCATGGGCGTGGAGTCGGACATGATCCGGCAGGTCCACCCGGACGTGCTGGCCGTCACCGGCCCGCACCAGTACGAGCAGGTGGTCAGCGCCGTGCACGACGCCGTGCCGCCGATCCACGACCCCTTCACCGATCTGGTCCCGCCGGAAGGGCTGCGGCTGACGCCGCGCCACTACGCCTACCTAAAGATTTCCGAGGGCTGCAACAACCGCTGCACCTTCTGCATCATCCCGAGCATCCGCGGCGATCTGGTCAGCCGCCCGGTCGCGTCGGTGCTGCGCGAGGCGGAAAAGCTGGCGACCGCTGGGGTGAAGGAACTGCTGGTCATCTCCCAGGACACCAGCGCCTACGGCATCGACCGCAAATACGCGGAAGAGGACTGGTACGGCCGCAAGGTGCGCGCACGCTTCCTCGACCTGTGCAAGGAGCTGGCGAACTTCGACGTGTGGGTGCGGCTGCACTACGTCTACCCCTACCCGCATGTGGACGAGGTCATGCCGCTGATGGCGGAAGGCCGCATCCTGCCCTATCTGGACATTCCGTTCCAGCACGCCTCCCCCACCGTGCTGAAGGCCATGCGCCGCCCGGCCGCGCAGGAAAAGCAGCTGGACCGCATCCGGAAGTGGCGCCAGGAATGCCCGCATCTGGCGATCCGCTCCACCTTCATCACCGGCTTCCCCGGCGAGACCGAGGAGGACTTCCAGTTCATGCTGGACTGGCTGAAGGAAGCGCAGCTCGACCGCGTCGGCTGCTTCAAGTACGAGCCGGTCGAGGGCGCGCAGGCCAACGACCTGCCGGGCGCCGTTCCGGAAGAGGTCAAGCAGGAGCGCTGGGAGCGCTTCATGGAGACCCAGAAGGCGATCAGCGCCGCGCGGCTGGAGCAGAAGGTCGGCTGGACGCTGGGCGTCATCATCGACGAGGTGGACGAGGACGGGGCCATCGGCCGTTCCTACGCCGACGCGCCGGAGATCGACGGCAACGTCTTCCTGAACGGCGAGACGAACGTGAAGCCGGGCGACATCGTGGACGTGACCATCGAGCACGCCGACGAATACGACCTCTGGGGTTCCATCGAAAAGGTCGAGTGAGGCGTCATGCCCGTCAGCCCTGAAGACAGCCAGGTGATGGACGTGCTTCAGGGCGGGCGCTGCTTCCTGTGCGGCGAGCCGGTCGGCGGCAAGGCGACCTTCGACCACCTGATCCCACAGGCCTACGGCGGCGTGGACGAACCGTCCAACGTCGTTCTGGCGCACCGCCGCTGCAACCAGAAGAAGGGCGACCGGCTGCCGACGCCGGAGGAGATCGACCGCTTCGTTGAGCAGCGCCGCCGCAGCCGCCTGGGCGTCTGGCCGCCCCTGCTGGCCCTGCGGGAGGCCGAACCGGGCGACGAGTGGATGACCGTCGCCAAGGCGATCGCCGGAATCCGCTGACTCAGCGCACCACCCGCCACGCCCCGTCCGGTTGCTGGCAGGCCGTCCCGTAGATCGGCACGCGCCGGCCTCCGATCACGCCGCTTCCCTGGAACTCGCGGCAACAGCGTCCGGACGGTGCGAGGTAGGTCGGCGAGGCCGGCGCCACCACCATCGGCGCGGGCGCATACACGACCGGCGGCGGCGCGTGGATGACCGGCGGAGGTCCCCAATAGCCGGGGGTCAGGTTGAGGCCCAGGCTGAAGCCGAACGCGTTGCCGCCATGCCCGTGCCCCCAGCCGGAATGGCTCCAGCCGCCATATCCGTATCCATGTCCATAGCCGCCCCAGCCACCGCCCCAGCCACCGCCATGACCGTTGTTCCAGCCGGCATCGGCGGGATGGGTGGCAAGGAACAGGACGACCATGGCAATGCTGCCCAGCGCCGGGATGGCGGTGGTGATGCGGTGCGCGGCCAATCGGGACATGGCCAATCGGGACATGGCGCCCCTCCTCTGCGTCCCGGATAGACTCGGGCACTTCTTATTATATTCGATCCGATGGGCCCGCCGCAGACTTGGCGTTTGGATGATGTGCTTCAGGACAGGAAGGAACGGTCGCCGGAGAAAAGGGTTGAGGCATGCAGCCGATCGAAGGGAACGCCCAACCGAATGAAAAGCGAGGCACAGCGATGAAGCAGCCGCACACCGAGAAGTCCGTCAAGCACACCGACGACCAGCAGAACACCGGCAATCACAAGAAGCCCGACGCACCGGACGCCAAGGGCGCCGACCGCTTCGGCGGCACCCGCAAGGGAGCCGAGAACGTGGAGCCGACGACGGAGAAGTGATCGTCCGCCTCACCCCGCCCCCTCTCCCGCCGGGGGAGAGGGGACCGCAGGGGAGCGGGGCCTTTACCGTTGCGCCTACCGTTGCCCCATGTCCCTCATGCGCTCGTTCTGCCGCTCGATGGGCCGGAGCATGTCGCGCGAGGCGCGCATGGAGATCTCGAACAGGCGGGAGTTGATGTCGAACCACGCCCGCATCGCCTCGCCCGCAAGGCGCCCCTGCACCTCGATCACCCGCTGGGGCGAGGCCGACCGGGACAGTTCCCGCGACCCGTAAACGGCGGCCCGCGCGGTCGTTTCCATCCAGTCGACCAAGGCCCGGCCGGCGTCGTTGGCGGCGCCGGCCGCGACGGTCGGCAGGGTCGTCAGCGTTTCGATCCCGTCGATCGTCGGCGTCGCGATACGCCGCGTGACGCCCAGCGCCTCGCGCGAACCGCGCAAAGCCATGTCCGCGCCGGCTTCGGCGGTGCGGCGGGTCGCGGCGGCACCGGTCTCGGCAACCTGAGTGGCGTTCTGGGCGGCGCTTTCCACCGTCTTGCCGGCCACGCGGGCCATCGCCACGCTGGCCTGACGGATGCGGTTGGCCTCGGCTCTGGCTTCCTCCTCCATCCGCTCGGCCGCTTCGCGCTCGCGGCGGGCGGCGGCGCGGCGCTGCTCGGCCTCCTCACGCTTGGCGTCTTCGATCTCCGCCTTGCGGGCCTCGATCTTCTCGGTCACCGCCTGGGCCTCCTCGTCGGTCAGCGCCTTGCGGATGGCCGGCAGCAATTCCTTGCGGTCGTCGCGGACGTGCTGCTGGAAGACCCGGCGCAGCTCGGCGACCTTCCTGGCGAAGGTCTCGTCGTCCTTCGGCGTGCGCTCCAGATCGGCCAGCAGGGCGCGGGTCTTCTTGTTGTCCTCCACCGCGTCGGCGACCAGATCCTTCAGCTCCTTGTGCTTGCGGAGCGCCGGGAACAGGTGCTTTTCCTCAAGCTGGGCCTGGAGGTCCAGTTCCTCGCGAAGCTCGGCCAGCAGGCGCTCGCGGGTCTTCACGGCACCGTCGGACGTGTCGGCCAGCTTGGCGAACAGCTCGTTCGCCCGGGCCGGGGCGGTCTGGATCAGTTGCGTGATGGTCATGGTCTCTCTCTTCTGCGTTTTTGCGCAGCGCAAAAGATCAATGCTGCGCTGCGGCATGCCGCAAAAACTCAACAGCGCGAAAAGAGTTCCTTCGCCGTCTGCCTGACGTATGCGTCCCATCGGCCGGGGGAGCTTGCGGCGGCCCGGCCGGACGTGCGACATCCCAGGGCCGAACGTCCTACTTCCCCGGTGCACGCCATGGCCCACGCCATGTTCAGAACTTACAAGGTGCTGTTCACCCGCCCCCTGCCCGGCCTGCGCCCCGGCCGGCCGGAGCGCGACGCCATGGTGGAGCGGGTCAAGCGCTTCGCCAGCCAGAACGGCATGGCCGGCGACCTGCACGCGATCTCCCCCAACGCCGGCTTCGGCATCCTGGAAATCCAGTGCACGGAGAAGCTCGCCCGCCGCCTGAGCGACCTGTCCGAGGTCGAGACCGTGCAAGAGGCTTAAAAGCACGCTTCTACCTCCTGTCCAGTTGACACGGGTTCGGCTTGCCCGGCCCGGACGACCTCCCTATTTGGTGAGCCCGCGCGCCGCCAAAGACACAGCGTGACCGGCTGGTTGTTTGGCGCAATCGGCCGAGGCGGCACTCGGAGCCGTTTCGGGTGTTTCACAGGATGGACGCCGTTAGGAGCACTCCATGAACCCGCGTTTGCTGGCCGAGGTGCTGGAGCCCGTGCTGAACGCCGCGGAGGACGACGACGCGGCGATGCTGGAGGCCGTGAACCTGTCGGCGGAGGCGCTGGCGGCGCTGGGCGCCGTCATCCTCGACCGTGACGGCCAGCCGGCCGACGGCGTGACCGACGAACGCGCGGTGGTCGCCGCCCTGAACACGCACGCCCACACCATGATGCAGGACGGGCGGCTCGACGATGTGGTCGAGGCGCTCCAGCTGGCCGAGCGCATCGGGCGCCTCGCGCAAATTCCACACCACCCACGCATGTCGGACGGCTGATCCCGAGAGGGGGTATCCGAGGAACGACGTGTCCACCCCGTTGTTGTGCCAAGCCGAGCGCTCAACAGTGGAGACGTGTCGTGCCGACCGCCTCGAAACCCAACGCATTCCCCGCCCCCATCGACGGCGAGGCCCTGTCGCTGCTGCAAAACGACCTGCTGCCGGGCTTTCTCGCCAACCGCCGCTGGTACGCGGCCAAGGACGCCGGCACGCCGCGCGTGCGGATCGTGGACGCGCTTCCCCTGCCGCTCCCGTCCGGGTCGGCGCAGCTCTGCCTGCTGCGGGTCGAACCGCCGGGGCGGGACGCACAGTTCTACCAATTGCCGCTGGTCCTCGACCGCAGCGGCCGGGCGGCCACGGACGATCCCTTCGCCATCGCCGGCCCGGACGGTCTGCCCTGGGCCGGAAGCCTGCGCGACGGCTATGGCGACGAGGGGGTGGTGCGCGCGCTTCTGGACGGGATCCGCATGGGGAGCGGCGGCAGCGGCGGTGGTGGCGGCGGCGCCCTCGCCTTCGGGCGGACGCGGGCCGGCGCCGACGCGGAGGCGGCGCTGGCGGACGCTCCCCTGCGCTGGATGGGGGCCGAGCAGTCCAACACCTCCATCCGCGTCGGTGACGCCGCCATCTTGAAGGGCCTGCGCAAGCTGGAGAGCGGCATCCACCCGGAGCTTGAGGTCGGCCGCTTCCTGACCGAGGTGGCGCGCTTCCCCAACACGCCGGCCCTGCTTGGCTGGGCGGAGCGGTCGGGCGAGGGCGGCACCGCCGCGCTGTGCATCCTGCAAGCCCTGGTGCCCGACGCCCGCGACGCCTGGAGCCACGTCACCGACCGGCTGATCGAGCGCGTCACCCGCTTCGACGGCCAGGGCGCCGACGAGGTGGAGCTGATGATGTTCATGCGCCGGCTGGGCCGCCGCACGGCGGAACTGCACCGCGCGCTCGCCACCCCTGGCGAGGACCCGGCCTTCACGCCGGAAGCCGCCACGCCCGACCGGCTGGACGGCTGGGCCGAAGACGTGCGGCGCATGGCGCGCACCGTCCTCGGCCAGCTGCGCGACGCCGCCGACCGGCTGGACGGCCCCATCGCCGGCTACGCCCGGTCGCTGGGCGCCGCCGAGGCGACGGTGATGGCGCAGATCGACGCGCTGATCCCGGCCGGCGCCGACCTGCACGCCATGCGGCTGCACGGCGATTATCACCTGGGTCAGGTGCTGGCCGGTAGGGACGACGTGTTCATCGTCGATTTCGAGGGCGAGCCGATGCGCCCGCTGGCCGAACGGCGGGCCAAGCATTGCATCCTGCGCGACGTGGCGGGGATGCTGCGCTCCATCGCCTACGCCGCCGCTTCGGCGCGGCGCGCCCTGCCGGACGACCTGGACGAGACGGCGCGGGGTGCCCGCGAATCCTGGCTCTCCTGGTGGGAGGGCGAGGCCGGCTCCAGCTTCGTCGCCGGCTACCGCGAGGGGATCGGCGACTGCCCCGGCTACCCGCGCGACCCCGCCGTGGCGATGCAGCTTCTGAAGCTGTTCCTGCTGGAAAAGGCGCTCTACGAGGTGGGATACGAGCTGGCCAACCGGCCGGACTGGCTGTCGATCCCGCTGGCCGGCGTCATCGGCATCCTGGGCGCCGACGCCGGGCCGGAGGTGGCCGACGCGGTGTCCGGCCCGGTCGGGCAGGCCGCCCCCGGCGCCGTCCGCCTGGGCGAGGCGCGGGCGCACTCCATGCCCTTCGGCGCGCAGGTTCTGCCCGACGGGTCGGTGCGCTTCCGGCTGTGGGCGCCCACGGCAGATCGGATCGCGCTGTGGCTGGAGGACAGCCAGACGCGGCTGCCCATGACGCGGCAGTCCGACGGCTGGTTCGAATGGACCACCGCGCAGGCCCACCCCGGCACCCGCTACCGGTTCGAGCTGGAAGGCGGCATGAAGGTGCCGGACCCCGCGTCCCGCTATCAGCCGCAGGACATCCACGGGCCGAGCGAGGTGGTGGACCCGACCGTCTACCGCTGGACCGACGCCGCCTGGACCGGGCGCCCCTGGCACGAGACGGTGCTGTACGAACTGCACGTCGGCACCTTCACGCCGGAGGGCACCTTCCGCTCGGCCATCGACCGGCTGGACGATCTGGTGGATCTCGGCGTCACCGCCATCGAGCTGATGCCGGTGGCGGACTTCCCCGGTTCCCGCAACTGGGGCTACGACGGGGTGCTGCCCTTCGCGCCGGATTCCTCCTACGGGCGGCCGGAGGATCTGAAGGCGCTGGTCGACGCGGCCCACGCCCGGGGGCTGATGGTCTTCCTGGACGTGGTCTACAACCACTTCGGGCCGGAGGGGAACTACCTCCACGCCTACGCCGACAGCTTCTTCACCGACCGGCACAAGACGCCGTGGGGGGCCGCCATCAACGTGGACGGGCCGCGCAACGCCACGGTGCGCGACTATTTCATCCACAACGCGCTCTACTGGATCGAGGAGTTCCACATGGACGGGCTGCGCTTCGACGCGGTCCACGCCATCCTCGACGACAGCGACAAGCCGTTCCTGGAGGAGCTGGCCGAGCGCGTCCACGACCTGACGCGCGGGCGGCGGCTGGTCCATCTGGTGCTGGAGAACGACGAGAACCAGGCCCGCTTCCTGGAACGCCACCCGGAGGGCGATCCGCGCTGGCACACCGCGCAGTGGAACGACGACATGCACCACGGACTGCACGCGGCGGCCACCGGGGAGGCCGGCGGCTATTACGCCGACTACGCGGGTGACGCGAACAAGCTGGGCCGCGCCTTGGCCGAGGGCTTCGCCTTCCAGGGCCACCCGTCCGCCTACCGCGAGGGCGGCGCGCGCGGGGAGCCATCGGCGCATCTGCCGCCCACGGCCTTCGTCAACTTCATCCAGAACCACGATCAGGTCGGCAACCGCGCCTTCGGCGAGCGCATCGGCCACATCGCGAAGCCCGAGGCGGTGCGCGCGGCGGCAGCGGTCTATCTGCTCGGCCCCGCCGTCCCCATGCTGTTCATGGGCGAGGAATGGGCCTCGGCCCGGCCCTTCCCCTTCTTCTGCGACTTCGAGGAGGATCTGGCCGAGGCCGTGCGCCAGGGCCGGCGGGCGGAATTCGCCAAGTTCCCCGAGTTCCTGGACCCGGCCGTGCGCGACCGCATCCCCGACCCCACGGGCATGGAGACCTACCTGTCCGCCAAGCTCGACTGGGGCGTTCGCGGCCAGCCGCCCCACGCCGAATGGCTCGACTGGTACAAGCGCGCGCTGGCCGTCCGCCGGGCGGAGATCGTCCCCCGGCTGGAGGGCGCGCCGGGCGGCGCGGCGAGCTACGACGTGATCGGCCGCGCCGGCCTGCGGGTGGACTGGACGCTGGGCGACGGCAGCCGGCTGCACCTGCGCGCCAACCTGTCCGACACCCACGTCCCCGGCCTGCCCGACGCGCCCGGCCGCGTCCTGTGGACCGAGGGCGACGGCGTCCGCGACGGCGCCCTGGCCCCCTGGTCGGTGGTCTGGTCCATCGAGGAGGCCTCGCCCCTCGACCGCCTCGCCGGGCGCATGGGCATCGAGACCGAATACACCAGCGCGGCGGGTGAGACCGTCCGCGCGTCGGAGGGCACCGTGCGCGCCCTGCTGAAGGCCATGGGCGTGGACGCCCCCGACGAGGCGGCCGCCGCGCGGGTGCTGGAGGACATGGAGCGGTACGAGCTGTCGCGCCCCCTGCCCCCGGTGGTGGTGCAGCGCATCGACCGCCCGCCGCTGTCGGTCACCGTCACCCTGCCGGAAGGGTCCGGGGAGCTGCGCTGGACGCTGGCGACGGAGAATGGCGAGGCCCGCAACGGCGCCGCGCTGTTCGGCGACCTGCCGCTGGTCCGCGGCACCGCTCTGGACGGGCGCCAGATGGAGGTGCGGCGGCTCGACCTCGGCGCCGTGCCGGGGGGCATGCCGGACCCCGGCTATCACCGCCTGCTGGTCGAGACGGACGGGCTTCGGGCCGAGATGACGGTGATCGCCGTTCCCGACCGCTGCCACCTGCCGGCGCCGCTGGAGATGGGCGAGCGCATCTGGGGCCTGTCGGCGCAGCTGTACGGCCTGCGCAGCGCGGGCGACTGGGGCATCGGCGACTACGGCGATCTGGCCAGCCTCGCCGACGTGGCGGCGGCGCGCGGGGCGGGGATCGTCGGGCTGAACCCGCTGCACGCCCTGTTCCTCGACCGGCCGGAGCAGGCCAGCCCCTATTCCCCGGCCAGCCGCCTGTTCCTGAACCCGCTCTACATCGACGTGATGGCGGTGCCCGACCTGATGCGGTGCGAGAAGGCCCGCGCCCGCATCGCGTCGGAGGAGTTCACGCGGGCGGTCGAGGCCGCCAACGCCGCCCCCCTGGTCGATTACACCGCCGTCGCCCGGCTGAAGCTGCCGATTCTGGAGACGCTGTTCGAGACCTTCCAGAAGGACGGCTCGGTCGAGCGGTGGAACGCCTTCGCCGCCTTCCGGGCGGAGTGGGGCGAGGCGTTGGAGCGTTTCTGCACCTTCCAGGCCCTGCGCGAGCATTTCGCGGAGGTCGGCAAGCCCGACTGGCGTCGCTGGCCGGACGGCTTCAGGAACGCCGGCTCCGAGGCGGTGCGCCGCTTCCGCGAGGAAAACCGGGACCGCATCGACTGGTTCGCCTGGCTGCAATGGCTGGCCGACGACCAGCTTCGGGCGGCGTCTGAACGCGCGCGGGATCGCGGCATGGCCGTGGGCTTCTACCGCGACCTCGCCGTCGGCGCGGACAGCGCGGGCGCGGAGACCTGGGCGGCGCCGGACGTGGTGGTGTCGGCGTCGCATGTCGGCGCCCCGCCCGACCTGTTCAACCCCGCCGGCCAGGACTGGGGCCTGCCGCCCTTCAACCCGCACGCCCTGCGCGAGGAGGGCTACGCCCGCTTCATCGAGCTGCTGCGCGCCAACATGCGCCACGCCGGCGCAATCCGCATCGACCACGCCATGGCGTTGCAGCACACCTTCTGGATTCCCGAGGGGATGCCGCCGACCGAAGGGGCGTATGTGGCCTATCCGATGGACGACCTCCTCGGGATTCTGGCCCTGGAGAGCCGGCGCAACCGTTGCCTCGTCGTCGGCGAGGATCTGGGCACGGTGCCCGAGGGGTTCCGGGAGCGCATGGCGGAGGCGGGGGTCCTGAGCTACCGCGTGATGTTCTTCGAATGGACGGAGGACGGCGGGTTCAAGGGGCCGGACGACTATCCCTATCTGGCGCTCGCCACCGTGGGCAGCCACGACCTCGCCACGCTGCGCGGCTGGTGGGAGGGACGCGACATCGACCTGAAGGAGGACAAGAAGCTTTACCCGGCGGAGGGCGAGGCGGCCAAACAGCGCGAGCGCCGCCGCGAGGAGCGCGCCCGCCTGATCGAGGCCCTGCGCGCCGCCAACCTGCCCCTGCCCGCCAGCTTCGGGCCGGAAAGCGCCTACGACGACACGCTGGGCCACGCCGTGCACGCCTTCCTGGCGCGGACCGACGCGGCCATCGCCATGGTGCAGCTGGACGACCTGACGGCGGAGCGCGAGCAGGTGAACCTGCCGGGCACCGTGGACCAATACCCGAACTGGCGCCGCAAGCTGAGCCTCAGCCTGGAGGAGCTGGCCGACGCCCCGGCCGCCAGCGCGCTCGCCAGCATCCTGGCGGCATCCCGGCCGGCGGCGGTCCCTGATGCCCCTTAGCCCCCTCTCCCCTCTGGGGAGAGGGAAACAACGGAGACCATCGATGGCGTCCGACGCCGCTCAGCCGATCCCAAAATCCACCCTGCCGCGCGCCACCTACCGCGTGCAGCTGCGCGCCGAGTTCGGGTTCGACCGCACCGCCGGGATCGCCGACTACATGGCCCGGCTGGGCGTCAGCCACCTCTACGCCTCGCCCTACATGAAGGCGCGGCCGGGCAGCACGCACGGCTACGACATCGTTGACCACAACGCGCTCAATCCTGAACTGGGCGACGAGGCCGCCTTCCGCGCCATGGTGGAGGCGCTGAAGCGCAACGGCCTCGGCCAGATCCTCGACTTCGTGCCCAACCACATGGGCGTCGGCGGGTCGGACAACGGCTGGTGGCTGGACGTGCTGGAATGGGGGCCAGACAGCCGCTTCGCCGGCTATTTCGACATCGAGTGGGAGCCCGACCGCCGCTACCTGCACGGCAAGGTGCTGGTGCCCCTGCTGGGCGACCAGTTCGGCGCCGTTCTGGAGTCCGGCGCGCTGGAACTGCGCTTCGACCGCGACGCCGGCAGCTTCGCGGTGTGGGCCTACGGCACGCACAAGCTGCCGGTGCGGCCGATCGACTACGCCGCCATCCTCGGCACCGACCATCCGGAGCTGGAGCGCATCGGCGACGCCTTCACGCATCTGGCCTACGCGCGCCCGCACCAGGGCCGCCGCGCCGAGGCGCTGAAGGCCGAGCTGGCCGCCCTGGTCGCCGACCGTTCGGACGTCGCCGAGGCGGTGGAGCGCCGCCTCAACCGCTATCGCGGCGAGGAGGGCGAACCGGAGAGCTGGTCCCGCCTGACCGACCTGATCGCCCGGCAGAACTGGCGCGCCGCCTATTTCAAGGTGGCGGCGGACGACATCAACTACCGCCGCTTCTTCAACATCAACGAGCTTGCCGGCCTGCGCATGGAGGAGCCGGAGCTGTTCGACGTCGCGCACCGCTTCGTGCTGTCCCTGGTGAACGACGGCACGCTGGACGGCCTGCGCATCGACCACATCGACGGCCTTTACGATCCCAAGGGCTATTGCCGGCGGCTGGTCGGCGCCGCCTCCCGCCCCTTCTACCTCGTCGTCGAGAAGATCCTGGCCCGCCACGAACGCCTGCGCGACGACTGGCCCATCGACGGAACCACGGGGTACGAGTTCGCCAACCTGCTGGGCGGGCTGTTCGTGAATCCGGACGGCGAGGAAGCCTTCACCCGCCTGTACGGCGACTTCACCGGCCGCCGCGAGAGCTTCGAGGAGGTGGTGCGGACCTCCAAGATCCGCATCATGGAAAGCGAGATGGCCAGCGAGCTGCACGTGCTGGCCCGCGAGGCGTCGCGCATCGCCCGCACCAACCCGCGCACCGCCGACTTCACCGCCAACATCCTGCATCAGGCGCTGAAGGAGATCATCGCCCGCTTCCCCGTCTACCGCACCTACGTGGACGGCGGCCCGCCCTCCGACCTCGACCGGCGGGACATCGACTGGGCCATCTCCCAGGCGCGGCGGGTCGAACAGGGGCCGGACCAGTCCGTCTACGACTTCCTGCACCGGCTGCTGACCACCGATCTGGTCGCCGAACCGCGCAGCGGCTACAGCCGCCAGCGGGTCGTCCGCTTCGCCATGAAGCTCCAGCAGTACAGCGGCCCGGTTATGGCCAAGGGGCTGGAGGACACCGCCTTCTACCGCTACAACCGGCTGGTCGCGCTGAACGAGGTCGGCGGCCATCCCGAGCATTTCGGCGTCGGCCTGCCAGCCTTCCACCGCGCCAACCAGGAGCGGGCGGCGCGCTGGCCCGGCGCCATGCTGGGCACCACCACCCACGACACCAAGCGCGGCGAGGACACCCGCGCCCGCCTCTACGCCCTCTCCGAAATGCCCGAGGAGTGGGAGCGGCAGATCCAGACCTGGAGCCGCCTGCTGCGCGCCCGGCGCGGTGACGTGGAAGGCACCGCCCCGCCCGACCGCAACGACGAGTATCTGTTCTACCAGCTTCTGGTCGGCGCCTGGCCGGCGGAGCTGACCGGCGTGGACCCGGCCAGCCTCGACCCGCGGACGATGGGCGAATTCGCCGAGCGCATCGCCGGGGCCATGACCAAGTCGATGCGCGAGGCCAAGGTGCATTCCACCTGGGCCGCGCCGAACGAGACCTATGAGAGCGCGATGATCGGCTTCGTACACGACGCGCTGGACGTGACGCGCAGCAACGCCTTTTTCGACGCGTTCCTGCCCTTCCAGGCGACGGTGGCCCGCATCGGCATGGTCAACGGCCTCGCCCAAGCCCTGCTGAAGCTGACCAGCCCCGGCGTGCCCGACCTCTACCAGGGCTGCGAGCTGTGGAACTTCAGCCTCGTCGATCCCGACAACCGCCGCCCGGTGGACTACGACGCCCGCCGTCGCCTGCTGGAGGAGGTGGAGGGCGCCGACATCGCCAGCCTGCTCGACCGCTGGCAGGACGGCGCGGTGAAGCTGGCGCTGACGCACCGGACGTTGCGGCTACGGGCGGACAAGCCCGACCTGTTCGCCGCCGGCGATTACACGCCCCTGGAGGCGGCCGGCGGCCGGGCCGAGCATGTGGTGGCCTTCGCCCGCTCGCTGGGCGACGACGCCGTGGTGGTCGCCGCTCCCCGCCTGATCGGAACGCTGGGCGACCGTCCCGACTGGGGCGACACGTCGGTGCCGCTGCCGCGCGGGCAACGCTGGCGCGACGTGCTGACCGGACAGGCCGTGGAGGCGTCCGGCGCCGTCACCGCCGCCACCCTGTTCCGCGATTTCCCCGTCGCCCTGCTGGTGCGGGAGGGCTGAGGGCATGGACCACCGGCTCGTGCCGCTCGACGCTGGGCGGATGGAAGGCGATCCGGGCAAGCCGGCGGCGTTCGGGGCCGTGCTGTCCGGCGACCCGCGCGAAACCATGCTGAACCTCTTCGACAGCGGCAACGCCCGCTTCGCCTGCGGGGTGTGGCGCTGCACGCCGGGCGTCGTCGCCATGACCGACTGGCCCTACGACGAGTTCTGCGTGCTGCTGAGCGGTCGGGTCGTCATCACCCCGCAAGGCGGCGAGCCGCGCGAATACGCCCAGGGCGACGCCTTCGCGATTCCCAAGGGCTTCACCGGCACCTGGGACGTGCGCGAGACGATCCGGAAATACTACGCGATCCAGAAGCACGGCGGGCGGGCCGAGGCGTTGAAGCGTCTCATTCCCGCCCCCCTGCGGACTCCGCTTCTGGTCGTGGCGCGCAAGATGCTGCGCCGTTAGCGCCGCGTCCCGGCGACGGGTGACAGGCCGGGCGGCGGTGGCGTAGGATCGGCCGGACCGAACGGCGGAGACCCCATGCGGCTGCCATCCTTTCTCGTGACCCCGACGCGGCTGCGGGGGGAGGACGTTGCGGCCTACCGGGACAAGGCGCGGCACCGCGACCGGATCGTGCTCCGCATCGTCGCGGCGCTGATCTTCATCTCCCAGACGTCCCGCCTGTTCTTCGATCTGAATCTGTTGTCCGTCCCCCTCCACGATGGGTTGGCGTACCGGCTGTTCGGCCTCGCGTGCTTCCTCGCCCTGTTCGCCGTCGCCTTCCACCGCGTCACCCTTGCCCATCTGCACGCCGTGGTCGGGGTCGGTTTCCTGATGGGCACCGCCTTGCTGGGGAAAGCCTTCGTCGAGGCGCAGGGGCAGATGTCGTTTGCGAACACAACCATCGGAATCGCGCTGGTCTTGCTCGGCGCCTTCTCCTTCGGCCCCCGGCAGGTGGCGCTGATCGGCGTCACGGCGGTGACGATCGCGCTCGTCCACATGCCGCTGGTCGGTCTCGACGTCATTGGGTTGGGGCCTCGCCTGATCGGCTGCGGCTTGGTCGCCGCGACGACCCTGCTGGGAAGCTGGCTGCTCGACCAGCATTGGCGGCGGGGCTTCCTGACGGAACGGGCGCTCGCCCTGTCGCACGAGAATTTGCGGCGCGCGCACCGCGAACTGGCCGACGCCCACGCGACCCTGAAGGAAACGCAGGCGCAACTCCTCAAGGTGGAGAAGGCCGCCGCGCTCGGCCGGCTGGTGACCGGTCTGGCGCACCGGATCAACACGCCGGTGGGCATCCAGGTCAGCCTCGCCAGCCACCTCGCCGACACCACGGAGCGGTTTTCAAAGACCGTGGCGGACGGCGGCGTGCGGCGGTCGGACCTTGCGGGCTATGTGGACACGGTGCGCGACACCGGCGCCATGGTTCTGGAGAACGCCCGGCGGATGGCGCGCCTCGTCGATACGTTCAAGCAATTGGAGGCCAGCGCCGGAACCGGCATCGAGCAGGACGCCGCCATCCTGGACATCGGCGACCTGCTGACCCGGACCCGGCCGCTGATCGAAGCGATGATGCCGCCCGGAATCGCGCTGGTGGTCGATGCGCCCCTCGGGCTGAAGGTCCGGGGCGCCCGGAGCCTGCTCGAAACCGTCCTCTACCAGACGGTGGGCAACGCCGTGCGGCACGCCTTTCCCGATTCCCGCGCCGGAACCGTGACCTTGTGGGCCGGCCGCGACGCGGATGCCGTCGTGCTGGTCGTCTCGGACGACGGCTGCGGCATCCGGCCGGAGCATCTGAAGCACGTCTTCGATCCCTTCTACACCGACGGCACGATCGGGGGTGGCGAAGGGTTGGGGCTGTCCATCGTCCAGAACGCGGTAGCCGGCCCCCTCGGCGGCCAGATCGCCATCGACAGCCGGGAGGGCGGCGGCACGACCGTGACCGTCCGCCTGCCGGCCGCCGCGCCGGTGCCCGAGGACATCGGCGCGCGGACGGCGGCCCCAGCCCTGACGGTGGACTGACACGGACGGCGCTCAAGGAAAGCGTTCAAGCGCCGCCGGCATGACGGGCCGCCCCGCGAAGCCGATCCGTGACCGATCAGCGACCGGTGCCGCCGCCGGCCCCGCCCGAACTGCCGCTCGACCCCGACGCGCCGCCCGAGGACCCGCCGGCACCGCTGGACATGCCGCTGCTGCCCGTACCGACAGAGCCGCCGGCACCTGAACCCGTTGTACCGCCACCCATGCCCATGCCGGTGCCGGTGCCGCTACCCATGCC
>JAEZID010000413.1 GCA_023416195.1 Pseudomonadota bacterium
ACGGTGTCGATGTCATAGCCGATGACGCGGTAGCCGGCCTCGCAGGCGGCGAGCGACAGCGGCAGCCCGACATAGCCCAGCCCCACCACCGCCACCGTCGCGGCGCGGTCGTTGAACAGGTTCAGCAGCCGCCGCACCTCGGGATCGTCGGGGGAACGGCCGGTGGTCTGCTCCGGGACGACGAAGCGGCGCTTTTTCGGCGCCAAGTCTTCGGGAATATCGGTCTGCCGGGGGTCCAGCTGGTACATGGGTCATCTCCCTTGGCGGGCGCTTGGGGGCGGGCGCTGGCCGGGGCATCTCCCGCGCCATTTGTTGTCTTACTCAAAAAACAAATTCACGAAGCGAAAGCAAAAGAAAAGACGGACTGCCGCGAAGGGCTGATCCGCCCTACTCCTTCACCGCGACGCGGTTCTCCGCCCGCAGCTGCTCCAGGACGCGTTCCAGCGTGCCGTCGGCCGGCAGGCCGAGGCCGAACACGGCGAGCAGGCCGCGAAACAGCCAGACCACATCCTGGCCCAGGCTGCGGCGCGGGAAGTAGCCGAGGTCGATGCGCGCCTTCGCCGGGAACAGGACCGCGCGGTAGAAGGCGTGCGGGTCGATCTCTTCGGGATAGAGCGCGCATTCGTTGCGGAAATAGACCTGATTCGGCCCGAACAGGCCCGGCCGGTGGTCCAGAACGCCACGGTACACGCCGTGGAAAAGGTCGGCGAAGTCCAGCGTCTCCGGGCGCGGACCGACGACGGCCATGTCGCCCTTCAGCACGTTCCACAGCTGCGGCACCTCGTCGATCTTGGTGCGCTCCAGAAAGCGGCCGACGCGCGTCATGCGGCTGTCGCCCTTCAGCGTCACCGCCCGGCCCGCGATGCCGTCATGGAACTTGCGGAACTTGTAGAGGCGGAACAGGCGCCCGTTCTGGCCGAGCCGCGTCTGCGAGAAGAAGATCGGGCCGGGCGAATCCAGCCGGATGGCGAACACCACCGGGATCAGAACCGGTAAGAAAAGAATGAGGCCGGCCAGGGCGAGCGTCACGTCGAAAAGACGCCGCAGGAATCCGTCGACATTGCCCGTGGTGGTGGCGGTATGGGAATCGCTGGTCATTGCGGCACGTCCTCGCGTTGATGGGCCAGCGCGCGGGCCAGCGCCCGCGTCACGGCTTCGACATCGTCGGTCCCCATGTTCGGGTGCAGGGGCAGGGACAGCGTGCGGCGCGCGAACTCCTCCGTCCGGGGCAGGCTCACGCCGGGGAAACGCTCGCGGTAGAAGGTGAAGTTGTGGACCGGCGCGTAATGGACGCTGGTCTGGACGCCGTCGCCGCGCAGGTCGTCGGCGAGGCGCTGGCGCTCGATCCCCGCCGGCAGCAGGACGGGCAGGATGTGGTGGGCCGACGGGCGCGGCTCCGCGAAGGGCATGACGATGCCGGCGCAGTCCCGGGCGAGCTGGCGGCGGTACCGGGCGGCGAGGTCGCGCCGCTTGGCGTTCCACGCCGGCAGCCGGGCCAACTGGACCAGCCCGATGGCGGCGCGCAGCTCGTCCATCCGGTGGTTGAAGCCCAGCATCGTCACGTCGTAGCCGCTGGCGTGGCCGGTCAGGCGCTGCCGCGCCCCGCTGGTCATGCCGTGGGCGCGCAGCTGGCGCACCGTGTCGAGCAGCGCGCCGTCCTCGGCGAACACCATCCCGCCCTCGGCGGTGGTCATGTTCTTGTTGCCGTAGAAGCTGAAGACGGCGGCGTCGCCGATGCGCCCGGCCTGGGGCAGGCCGGCGGCGTGCGCGGCGTCCTCGATCAGCAGCAGCCCGCGGGATTTGGCGAAGTCCCGCCACGCCTCGCGGTCCGGCAGATAGCCGGCGTAATGGACGAGGATCACCGCCTTCGTCCGCTCCGTGCATTTTGCGGCGGCGTCCGACAGGGAGATCAGGGGCAGCTCCACCCCCTCGATGTCGACGAAGACCGGGGTCGCCCCGGTGTAGAGGACGCTGTTGGCCGTCGCGACGAAGGTCATCGACGGCACCAGCACCTCGTCACCGGGGCCGAGACCCAGGGCCAGAAGCACCAGATGCAGCCCGGCCGTGCAGGACCCCAGGGCGACGGCGTCGCGCGCGCCGTGGGCCTCGGCGAAGGCCTGTTCGAACGCGCGGACTCGGTCGCCCATGGTGATCCAGCCGTCGTCGATGACCGCGGCGAGGGCGGCCTTTTCCTCCTCGCCAAGGATGGGCTCGGCGACCAGCAGCATGACGTTTCTCCGGGAATGGCCCTGTCAGGGCGACAGTCAGGGCGAAAGGGTGGCCGTCAGGCGACCGCGCGGGTTTCGAAGGTGGGCCACTGCTCGTCCCAGGCCATTTCCTGGACTTTCTGGAAATCGTCCACGCGGCCGATGTCCAGCCACAGGCCGCCGTGCTGGAAGATGCTGACCGGCTGGCGCGCCGCCAGCATGCAGGACATCAGGTTGTCGAAGCCGAAGGGCACGCCGTCGGGGATGTAGTCGAGGATCCCCGGCTCCATGCAGTAGACGCCCTTGCTGACCAGATGGGTCAGCGTCGGCTTCTCCTGGAAGCGGGTGACGCGGTTGTCCGCCTCCTCGATGATGCCGAAGTCGGTCTGGATGGCGCGCCGCGAGGTGGCGATGGTCAGCAGCGTTTCCTGGCGGTGGTGGAATCCGGAAAAGGCGTCGAGGTTGAGGTCGGTCAGCACGTCGCCGTTGATGACCAGAAAGGTCTCGTCAAGCTCTTCACGCAGCAGGCGCAGCGCGCCCACGGTGCCGAGCGGTTCAAGCTCCTCGGTGTAGCGGATGCTCATGCCCCACTGCCGGCCGTCGCCGCACACCGTGCGGATCAGATGGCCCAGATAGCCGGTGGTGATGTAGACCTCCTGAACACCGTTGCGGCGCAGCCACTTCAGCAGAAGCTCCAGGACGGGTTTGGAACCGACGGGCATCAGCGGTTTCGGCAAGACCATGGTGTAGGGCCGCAGCCGCATGCCCTTGCCCCCACACTGAATGACTCCTTTCATTCCCTTCCTCCTTGTTGCGCCTCGGGTTGGTTGCCGCTTCTCGCCGGGACGCGTCGGTCCCGGTCCCCAGGTGTTGGTCCCCACAGGGCGTCGAGGCGGATGGTACGTTATCTTTTCTCTTAATGTAAACATAAGGCGCGGCGACCGCGGGCGGAAAATAAGGGTGCCCGCAAGCGCAGAAAGAAAGGAGTAGAGGTGTTGTTGCCGGCGGATCACACCTCACATTGGAGATAAGGCGCGTCCGGCGATCATCATTTTTTGCATTTACAGAGATGATTTCGCTGTCTTATGCTTATCGGGCGTTGTGCAAAAGACGATCCCTCGGCCATCGTTGGCCGGGGGTCACGTCCGGGCGGCCTGCCGCCTGGTGCCCGCCGCCTATTGCCCGTTGCCCGTAGCGCCACGCGCGCCGTGGCGCGGCGGCACTGAAAGAAGCGGATGCGCGGCCACGTTTCCAAGCTGGCCGAAGCGGCGCCCTTCACGTGTGGTGAAAGGAAGGGTTATGGATCAGTACAAGATCGTGCCTGCCGGTACCCGCGACGCCGTGCCGTACGTCAATCCCGACGGCGGCCGTGCCGCCCACGAAATCGACACCTTCGCCGCGCTGAAACGGCGCCGCGTGCTGATCGCGCTGCTGGTCCTGGCGGCGACGGCGCTCGCTTTCCTCGCCACGCGGCTGATGACGCCGCTCTACGAGGCCGAGGCGGGCATCATGTTCAACGCCCGCGAACTGACGCCCATGGGCGCCGCGGTCCAGCAGAGCACCCTGCTGCCGTCGGAAGAAACGGCGCGCAAGAACGAGATCGCCATCATCCGCTCGCGCGGGCTGGCCGAGGCTGTCGTGGAGCGGCTGGGCCTCGACCGCGTGGCGGAGTTCAACCCGACCCTGCGCCCGCCCACCGGCCTGCGCGCCTTCATCGACAACGCCCGCGCCACGCTGACGACGTGGGTGGAGCCGGCGCTCGCCTTCGTCCCTTCGGCGGAAACGCCGCAGACGGCCGAGGACCTGTCGCCCGAGCGCGTCCGGGACGAGATCATCAACCGGTTCCTCAGCCGGGTCGAGACGACCTCCAGCGACGCCTCGCGCGTGATCGGCATCCGCTTCCTGTCCGAGGACCGGGAGCGCGCCGCGCTCGTCGCCAACATGGTCGCCGACCAGTTCATGATCCAGAAGCGCGACGAGGAGGTCCGGGCGGCCGAGACCCTGGCCCGCAACCTGACGGCGGAGATCACCAAGCTGAACCGCGACATCCACGAATCCGAACGCACCTTCGAGGACATGCGCCTGCGGCTGGGCATCGAGCCCGACACCAACACCCGCTCCCTGTCGGAGCGCATGTCCGAGCTGAACCGGCAGCTGATCGCGGCCACCGCCGAGCGGCTGCGCGCCGAAGCCCAGTTCGCCGAGGCCAAGCAGGTGCGCGAAACCGGCGACGTGGCGGCGGCGGCGCAGGTGCTCAACTCCTCCCTCGTCCAGCGGCTGCAGGAGATGGCGGCGGCGGCCAGCGCCCGCGTGCAGCAGCTTTCCGTCCGCTACGCCGACAGCCACCCCCGCCTGGTCGAGGCGCGCACCGAACTGCGCGACATCCGGGGCCGCATCGCCGAGGAGATGGCGAAGATCCAGACCTCCCGCTTCAACGCCGTCGCCATCGGCAAGGCCAACGAGGAGGGCCTGCGCCGCCAGATCGAGGCGCTGAAGGACCAGATGACCCGCGTCAACGCGTCGGAGGTGGACAGCCGCGTCGCCGAGCGCGAGATGGAGGCCAAGCGGACCCTGCTGCCCCAGCTGACCGCCCGCCTCAACAACGCCAACGCGCAGATCGACTATCTGAAGCTGCACGGGGCGGACGTGAACGTGATCTCGCGCGCCGTCGTGCCGCGCAAGGTCACCCATCCGCCGGTCGCCGCCATCGTGGCGACGGCCTTCATCCTGTCCACGGCCATCGGGGCCATCCTGGCGGTGATCCTGGAGCGCGCCGACCATTCCATCCAGAGCCTGACGCAGCTGCGCCACATGACGCCGCTGCGCGTGCTGGGTACGCTCCCGACGGTGCGCTTCCGGCGCTGGCGGCGCGCCAAGCCCGCCGACGAGGTGCTGGAGGAGCGCGATTCCCTGTTCCTGGAGCATCTGCGCTCCATCGCGCTGCGCGCCGGCGTCGCCGGGCCGAACCCGGCCAAGGTGCTGCTGATCACCTCGTCGGTGTCGAACGAGGGCAAGAGCAGCCTCGCCTCCTCGATGGCGCGCATGCTGTCCCTGTCGGGGCGCCGGACGATCGTCCTCGACGCCGACCTGCGCGCCCCGACCATGCACCGCGTGTTCGACCTGCAACGGGGGCCGGGGCTGGCCGAGTTCCTGACCGAGGATCGGCCCTTGCAGGACGTGATCCAGCACGACGCCAGTTCCGGCACCGACGTGCTGACGGCGGGGCAGAGCCTCGCGGCGCCGGGCGACGTGCTCCAGTCGGCGCGGATGCAGGAGCTGATCGGCGATCTGGTGGTCCAGTACGACACGGTCATCATCGATTCGCCGCCCGTCCTGGCGGTGTGCGACGCGCACATCCTGGCGCGGCTGGCCGACCGGACGATCATGCTGGCGCGCTGGCGCTCCACGCGGGCGACGACGCTGATGACGGCGCTGCACCGGCTGTCCGACGACCGGGTGCCGGTGGACGGGCTGGTCCTGTCGCAGGTGGATGGGCGCAAGTACAAGCTCTACGCCGACGCCGACGCCGACATCTTCTCCCGCGGCTTCCGGAAATACTACGTCCGCTGAGGTCATCCCCAGGAGGTTCGAGATCATGTGCGGGATTGCAGGCATCGTCGCGCGGACGGGCAAGCTCGACCCCGGCCGCCGCATCAAGGAGATGACCGACGCCGTCCGCCACCGCGGCCCGGACGGCGAGGGGCATTGGGTGGACGGCCGGGTGGCGCTCGGCCACCGCCGGCTGGCCATTCTCGACCTGTCGCCCGCCGGCCATCAGCCGATGGCGTCGGCGGACGGCCGCCACATCGTCACCTACAACGGCGAAATCTACAATTTCGTCGAGGTGCGCGAGGAACTGGAGGCGCTCGGCCACCGCTTCCGCTCCCAGTCGGACACCGAGGTGCTGCTGGCCGCCTACGCCGCCTGGGGCACGGACTGCCTGTCGCGGCTGAACGGCATGTGGTCCTTCGCCCTGTACGACCGGGATCGCAACATCCTGTTCGCCGCCCGCGACCGTTTCGGCGAGAAGCCCTTCCATTACGTGGAGACGGAGGACGCTTTCGCTTTCGGGTCGGAGATCCGGCAGCTGCTGCCCCTGCTGGGGGCGGTGCGGGCGAACCCGGCGGCGGTGTCCGACTATCTGCTGGGCGGCGTTCCGCTGCAATCCACCGAGACCTTCTTCGACGGGGTCTCCAACCTCGCCGCCGGCCACTATCTGGTCTACGACCTGAAGAGCGACCGCTGTTCGGTGCACCGCTACTACAATCTGGCCGACCGTCTGGCCGGGGTGGAGGACCGGACGGGGCCGGAGGCGGTGCGGGCCTTCCGCCAGCTGTTCGAGGATTCCGTCCGGCTGCGTCTGCGCTCCGACGTGCAGGTGGGGACCTGCCTCAGCGGCGGGCTCGACAGCTCCTGCGTCTCGATGCTGGCGGCGCGGCTGCACGGCGCGCAGAGCCGGACGCCCTTCAGCGCCATCACCGCGATCAGCGAGGACCCCGCGCTGAGCGAGGAGGGCTTCGCCGGGGAGGTGGTGCGGGCGGGCGGCCTGAACTGGATCAGGACCAGGCCGTCCTACGAGGATTTTCGGAACACGCTGGCCCGCGTGGTGCGCCAGCAGGAGGAGCCCTTCCCGTCGCCGTCGATCTGCATGCAGTCCTTCGTCATGCAGGCCGCGCGGGACAACGGCGTGGTCGTCCTGCTGGACGGGCAGGGGGCCGACGAGACGCTGCTCGGCTACGAACGCTACTATTGCGCCTACGCGCTGGCCGTGTGGCGGCAGCAGGGCACGCGCGAGGTCGTGCGCTGGCAGCGGCAGGCGTTGCAGAACAACGCCATGCTGACCAGCCTGCGCTTCGCGGCGCTGGCCGTGCGGGATCTGTCGCCGGCGCTGCGCTACCTCCACTATCTCGGCCGGGCGCCGCACCTCAGCCCGCGCCCGCCGATGCCCGACTGGGTCCGCCGCTACGCGCGGGCGTGCCTGGACCTGCGCCGCCTGCAAATCCTGGAGGTGGAGAACACCGGCCTGCCGCCGCTGCTGCGGTTCGAGGACAAGAACGCCATGGCGCATTCCATTGAAACGCGCCTGCCCTTCCTCGACCACCGGCTGGTGGAGCACTGCATCGCGCTGGCCTGGAATCTGAAGATGAGCGACGGCTGGTCCAAATGGATCGCGCGCAAGGCGATGGAGGACGTGCTGCCGCCGACCATCGCGTGGCGCCGCAGCAAGCTGGGCTTCGCCGCGCCGGAGGGGCTCTGGCTCGCCCAACACGCCGGGGTCATGGAGGCGACGGTGGAGCGGTCGCCGCTGCTGGCGCGCTTCTGCGACCCGAGCCGTCTGCGCCACGGCTTCCGCAGCCTGGACCTGCGCGGGCAATGGCGCCTGTTCAGCCTCGCCCTGTGGGAGGAACAGTTCGGGGTGACGGTGTAGGGCGGCGCGCGGTCAAAAAAGAAGCCCCCTCTCCCGCGCCGGCGGGAGAGGGGGCTTCCTTTTGGAAATCGTTCAGGAGCGGGCTTCCGTCTCCTCCCGCGCGAGGCCGGGCAGGGGCGTCCGGTCGCGGCTGCGGCGTGGGGCGATGCGGTCGTAGAGGCGGATCAGTTCGCGTTCCTCGTGCCCCCAGTTGTACAGGCTGCGCACCGCCTCCTGGCCGCGCCGGCCCATCGCCGCCGCTTCCTCCGGGTGGTCGAACATCCATTCGATGGCCGAGGCGACGGCGGCCGGGTCGCGGGGCGGCACGACCAAGCCGCAACGGTGTCCATCGACGACGGAACGCAGGTAGGGCAGGTCGGCGACGATGATCGGGATGCCGGTGGCCATGTATTCGAACAGCTTGACCGGCTGCGCTTCCGCGTAGTTGCGCGTCGGGTAGTAGAGCACCAGCCCGACCCGCGATTCGCCGAGCAGCCGGCAAACGCCGGGCCGGTCCAGATGACCGCGGTAATCCACCCGCGACCATCCGGGCAGCGCCTCCAACCGTTCGCGCAGCGCCGTGGATTCCATGTTGCCGGCCATCAGCAGCTTGACGTCGGAAAAGCGGCCGACGCGCCCGATCGCCTCGACCATGTCCAGGGCGCAGCGGTCCACCGTGATGCCGCCGACGATGGCGACGCCCCGACGTTCGGCCAGGGGCGGGCCGCCCACGTCGCCCAGTTCCTCCAGGATCGCGAAGTTCTGGACGAGGGCCGTCTTGTCCTTGGGGAAGCGCCGGGCGATGATCGGGGTGGCGGCCACCACGCCGGACATGGCCCGGCCTGCGGCCCATTCCGCAAGGGCGACGGCGGAGGCGACCGGCTGGCGCAGGGCGCGCGGGATCCAGCGGCGGGTCATCAGATCGCGCGGCAGATCCTCGTGAACGTCGTATACCACGCGCTTGCCGAGCAGGCGCAGCAGAAGGCCCATGGGGATCAGTTCGGGATCGTGGAAGTGGTAGACGTCGCCGCGCCGCTTCAGGGCGGCGAACAGCACCGCCCAGGTCGTTCGGAACAGGCGCTTCGGCAGGCCCCGGTTCCGCTTCACGGCCAGGATGTCCACGTCCTGCCGCCGGACGGGTTGCCCGCCGGCCTCCCGCAGACGGTTGTCGGGAACGACAAGGGACACATCGTAACCGGCCTTCGCCAGACTGATGCATTCCTTTGAAAAGATGCGCGCGTCCTCCGCGGAATGCACGGACGACAGGTGGACGACCCTGACGCGGTCCTGTTGCGGATGGCTGTGGGACAGATGGCTGTGGGACATGGAACTGTGGGCTCCCTGTGGTGCCGCCGTGTTATCTTAGCTTGCCGCCCCTGGCGCTGTTTCGCGAAGCGAACAAAAGAAAGAAGGCGCTTTCGGGACGTCCGCCTCAAACATTCTTTTGGCTAGGCTACCGACTCTTTGGGCTCCGTCGCGGCGGGGTATCGCGCGTCCGCGCCATGCCCTACGTCTTTTTTGACGCCGTGTTTTGTTTACGGAAGTCTTTTCGTGCGATAGCATCCCGTGGCCGAATCCGCCGGAAACGGGAAGTGGAAGCGATGATGCGCGCGGAACCAGAAGCGTCCTACACTGCGGGCCGTCCGGTCGGCCCGGCATCGGGCGATTTCACGCCGGCCGGCGCAAGGCCGGGCAAATGGAGGTCGGCTCTGCTGCGCGACCTGCTGTCCATCGAAGCCTGCTTCATCCTGTTCCTCTTCGCGGGGCGGTTCAAGAATCTGCCGGAATTCCGCTTCGTTCCGGTCGACATGACAATTCTGTTCTTCGTGATGACCGCCGGGCTGATCCTGTGGGGCGTTCTGGCGCGCCGGCTGAAGCCGCTGCCGATCGACCTGCCGGACATCCTCATGGTGCTGTTCTGCGTGGTCTGCACAGTCAGCGTCTTCTGGTCCAGCTACGAATTCCGGAACATCGATAAGATTTCCCGCTTCATCGCGGTCGGGGCCACCGGCTATTTCTTCGCGTCCATCCTGGCGCAGGACCCGGAGCGGCGCGCCCGTCTGGTGCGGCTGATGGTGGCCCTGAGCGTGGCGCTTCTTCTTTATTATTCCTGCTACCGCTGGATCATCGGCATCGACGAACGCGCCCTGGCGAACACCGGCCGCATCAACGGGAACAACTATCTCGAATACGGCATGCACGGCGAGCTTCTGTTCCTGGCCTGCCTCGCGTTGGCCGTCTACGGACGGTCGAAACAGCTGGTGACGGCCATCGTCGGCGCGGTCGGGGCGCTGTTCGCCCTGACGGTCATCGGCGGGCGCGGTCCGATGCTGTTCGCGGTGCTCGGCATTCCGCTGATCGGGGCGATGCTCGTGCTGTCGCCGCGCCGGCTCGGCGTGGGAATCACGCGGCTTTTCGTGCTGGTCGGGACGCTGGTCTTCATGGCCTGGATGGGCTACGCGACGTTGGTCGCGGTGAAGGGGACGACGGGGGCGGCGCTCCAGCTGCACACGCTGCAACGCTTCGAAATGCAGCTGTCCAACGAGATGACCCATTCGCTGGACGTGCGGTCGGAAGCGCGCGACCTCGCCTACCGCCAGTGGCTGGAACGGCCCCTGCTCGGCTGGGGCATGGGGGAGTTCCGCCTTCAGCACAGCCTGGAATACCCGCACAACCTGCTGCTGGAGATTCTGGTGGAAACGGGCGTGGCGGGGGCGGCCTTCTATCTGGCGTTGGTCGCGCTCGGTACCGTGGCGTGTTTCCGCATGGCGCGCGACGATGCCCTGCCCTGGACCGAAGCCACCATCGTCCTGCTGTTCGTGACGGAGATGATCTCGCACATGACGGTGCAGGGCTATCTTCCCGACGACCGCATCTATTTCACCTTTCTGGCGCTGGTGATCCGCTGGCGTCCCGTCACGGCGTCGCGTCCCGCGCCCGCCGGCGCCCGGGCGGAGTATGTGCACGCGCTGCGCAAGCCCGAAAACGCCTGATCTCTTCTCTTATGCTCCATTGCGGGCCGAACGCCGGGTCTGGTAGCCGTTCCGATAAGAGCGGTGTTATCGCCCGGCGCCCCGCGGGGCAAGTCCCACGACGTCGCCACGGAGACTTCCATGCAAGCAACGGCAAGCCGGACCTGCGATTGGACGGCGACCTGGCGCCTGAGGCTCGGGTCGTATCTGTCGGCCGTTCCCCGTGCGGGGCTGTTCCTGTCGCAGCTTCCGTTGGGCCGCGTCGATACGGTCCTTGAGATCGCCTGCGGCAGCGCGCGGGACTCGCTCCACCTCCGGGACGTCGGCAAGACGGTCGTCGCCACGGACAGCAACGCGCACGTCATCCAGCAATTGGACGATCAATTCGCGGCTCTGCCCAACATCGATTTCCGCGTGGAAAACGCCGCCGCCCTGACCTTCCGGGACCGGCAGTTCGACATGTCGTTCCACAACGGCCTGTTCATCTATTTCGACGACGACGCCCTTATCAAAGAGCTTCTGCGGGAGCAGGCCCGCGTGACGCGGTCGCACCTGTTCTTCATCGTCCACAACGGGCACAACGCGGCGCTGAAGCGCAAATTCCAGCAAATGTCCCGCGAGGACAGCCTGTACGACGTCCGCTTTTTCCGCCGCCAGAACATCGAGGCCATCGTCGGCGGGAGCGGCATTCCCCACCGGCGCATGCGGATTTACAACTTCGGCAGCCCGGCCGACCGTTTCCTGGGCGAACGGATCAAGGGCATCCCCAACCCGCTGCGGGGCGTCGCCGCCGCCAACGTCCGGGCGCTCTACGCCCTCACGCCGCTGGCGGCGGCGGAGCGGCTGGTCTGCCATATCGAACTTTGACCTTCAGGAAACTTCGATCCCATCAGGCCCGAGGGGCGGAGACGACGCATGCAGTCTTTCTAGTCCGGTTCGCGCGCGGTGTTCCGTCAAATCTCGCGGTCGTCCCTCGTGCGCGACGCGTCGGTGCTGGCCAGTGGCGCGTTTCTGTCGCAGCTGGTCCTGTTCCTGGGCGCGCCGCTGTTCCTGACCCTGTACCAGCCGGCGGACTTCGGCCTCTACACCTTCACCTACAGCACCACCGCGCTGATCGCGACGCTGGGCACCTGGAGGATGGAGCGGCTGATCGTCGTCGTGCCGACGCGGTCGATGGCGATCCGGCTGCTGGCGGCGCTGGTGTCCCTGACGGCGGTAACGGCGCTGGTCCTGCTGGTCGCCATCGCCCTGGGCTGGGGGATCGCCGCACGCCTGTCCCTGGAGATCCCCAGCCAGTGGGCGCTGATGTGGTCGGCGCCGCTGACGGTGTTCATCCTGATCACGACGATGGGGCTGCGCTCCTACGCCATGCGGGTCGGGCGCTTCAAGGTGGTGTCCGTCGCGCAGGTGACGCGGGCGGTGATCTTCGTCTCGGGCACGGCGCTGACCCCGCTGGTCTGGACCCCGCCGGCCGGGCACGGCGCGCTGGTCATGGTGCTGTGGCAGCTGGCGGCCGACCTCGGCGCGCTGGCGATCCAGCTGTGGATCCTGCCCTTGAACGTGCACCGGCTGGTGTTCCGGCCCCGGCTGCGCCGGAATCTGGCGACGCTGCGCACCCACCGCAAGACCATCGGCGCCCTGGCCCTGTCGCAGATCGTCTGCTCGGTCAACCAGCAGATCCCGATCTCGACCATCATGTTCGCCTTCGGGGCGACGGAGGCGGGTTGGTACTCGCTGGCGGGATCGCTGGTCTACGCGCCCTGCCGGGTGGTGTCGGCGGCGGTCAGCGACGTGTTCAACCAGCGCGTTTCCCGCCTGCATGCGGAGCGGAAGCCCTTCTCCTGGCTCGTCCTGCGCGCCACGATCGCCATGGCGGCGATCGGCCTGATCCCCTTTGTCCTGATCCGGGAACTCGGGCCGCTGTTCGTGTCCTACGTCGCCGGCCCGCAGTGGCAGAGCGCCTCGCACTCCATCGCGATGATGGCGATCGCCTCCTACATGTTCTTCATCTCGCAACCGGCCAGCAACGTGGCGCTGATCGTCGAGGCGAGGCGCTACATCGTCCTGTGGCACCTCATCCGCATGGTGAACTTCCTTGTCATCGGGGCGGCGGCGGTGTTCGGCCACCTGAGCTATTCGAGCTGGCTCGCGTTGTTCGTCGTCGTCGAGTCGATCCTCTACCTCCTCGACACGGTGGTTCCGTACCTGTTCGCCCGCAACGCGGAGCCGGGGAAGGCGGAGGCGTCGGGCAAGGAGGAAACGGCCCATGCCTGACGGGAGCCACGCCGTCCGGGCGGGAGAGGCGGTCATCCTGTCCCCCGGACTGTCCCAATCCTTCGCCATCGCCGACGTGCTCCAGCGCAACGACCCATCGCTGCGTGTGCTGGGCTATCCCCTGCCGGGGGAACGGGTTCCGCCGCGCCGGCCCTTCGCCCGCTATCTGACGGCGGAGGAGGGGGAAGCCGCCTGCCGGGACGGAACGGCCATCGCCACCGGCTCCGACGCCATGCAGCATGTGCTGAAGGAGCGCGAGGCGATCCGGCTCGGCGAGATCGCGTTCGAGCGGCGGAACCTGTGGTTCTACGACAAGGTCGCGACGCTGGACCGGGCGCGTGAACTGGACATTCCCGTGCCCCGCACCTGGCATTCGGTGGAGGAGGCGAACGGCCATCGCGGCCCCGTCTTCCTGAAGCCGGCGCGGGAGGGAACCGGCGGCCTGCGCCGCCGCCTGGAGTCCCTGCGCGCCGTGCCGCCGCCGGCGCGCGACGGCGGCTACCTCCTCCAGGAGGTGATCGAGGGGGCGAGCGTCATCGGCTTCGGTTTCCTCGCCGACCGGGGGAAGATCGTCGCCTCCTGCCAGCACCACGAGCTGTTCAGCTTCCCGCCGGACGGCGGTTCGGCCGTCGCCGTCGAGCGCTATGAATCGCCGCGCGTCGAGGAGTTGGCCGCGCGGCTGATCGCCGATTTCCAGTACACGGGCTGGGGACTGGTCGAGTTCAAGCCCTGCGCGCGGCGCGACGATTTCGTCCTGATGGAGCTGAACGCCAAGTTCTGGGCGTCGTTCGAGTTCACCTTGCGCACCAACCCTCTGTTCCCGCGCCTTCTTTTCGGCGTGGAGACCGTGGCGGAGCCCATCGGGCGGATCATCTGGCCGGCGCGGCTGTTGCGCAGCGGGATCGCGCGCTGCCCGACCGGCCTGATGCGGTCGGCGCCCGCGACCCGCAGCCGGGAGGGCCTGAATTGGCGCGATTGGGCGCGCGCCTTATTTCCAGGCCATTGAGCCCGCGATCCGATCCCCCTTATCCGAGACGGCGCGTGGAGACGGGCGCAAGGTCGCCGCGCCAGTCGCGCAGTTCGGCCTCGACGCGCTCGACGGCGCGCTGGTCGCGGTAGCGCTTGCGCGCCCGGCCGGGGTCGCCACGCAACTGCATCGCCAGCAGCCGGTCGGCCACTTCGGGTTCCGAGGCGACAGCCTGCTGCCACCGCTCCAGGCGGATTTCCGCGACCGCATCGACGATGGGTTGCAGCCCCGGCATGCGGCCGAGTTTGCCGACGCTGGGCGCGAGGCGGGCGGCGGCGGCGGCGGCGGCATCCTTTGGAATGCCGGGAAAGACCTTACGCACCGCCTCGGCGACGGAGGCCTTCAGCGCCTCGCCACGTTCGCGCGCGTCCGCCCCCCGGCCGGCGCGGGCGGCGGCGCGGGCCTGCTTGCGGGCGTGCCAGTCCAGGATCGTGGCGGCGACCTCCCCGGCCTCCGCATCCAGCCAGACGGCCGAACCCTTGCCGGAGTCCAGAAGGCGCCGCGCCGCGTCCGGAAGCTCCGGGTTGGCGCCCGACGCCTCGGCGGCGAGTTGCAGCTTCGTCAGGGAGCGCAACGACCGTTCCCGCGCCTCGTCGCCGGCGATAAGGGCGTCTTGGGCGACCGCCTCCCCACCCTGAAGAAGCTGGAGCAGCTCAAGATCGCTGCGGGTCCAACGGCGGCCGTTGACCAGCCGGTCGGCCCGCGCCCGCAACAGCTCGCGCACGGTGGCGCGCCCCTCCGCCGGGACGACGGACTGCACCCGCCACAGGGACGCTTCGAACCGGGCGAGCGCCCAATGGCCCTCGGGAACGGGCTGGTCGGTCGGGAAGAGCGCCGCGTTCGCCGCCTCCTCCTCCCCCAGGTTCCAGCGTTCGCTGACGCGCAGACAGCCCTCCGGCGCGATGTCCCACGGCGTTCCAGGCTTCGAATAGAAGCTCGGGGCAACCGGGTTCTTCAGCACGAAACGCCAGCCCGACAGTTCGGTGGCAAGGCTGTCCGGCAGGCTGGCGGGACGGTCCCACTCACCCAGCTTCAAGAGGTGTTCAGACGACATGAAAGCTCCTTCCGGCGGCACCTTAGCACGGCGGAAGGGGCATGGTCAGGCCGTGTTCAGGGCAGGGCGGCGAGACGGCCGACATCCACATAGGCCGTGTCGCCGGTCCGGTAGAGGCCGGACGGGAACGGGTGCAGGTCGATGCCGTTGACCTGCACCGTCTTGATGTGGAGGTTCCGGTCCGCCCCATCGCCGCGATGGGCGTCGTTGAGGAAGCGCACGCCGAGGCTCGACAGGCCGGACGGCACGCTGATCGGACGGAAGCGGAAGTCCTGCGTGCCGGTTCCGCGCAGCGCGGTGACGGTGTGGACCGGTCCCCAGGCCTGCCCGTTGATGACCAGCTGGAACTTCGGCATCCCCCGGTACTGGTCGCCCGACGCGGTGACCTTCACGACGATGTCGGCGGCGGGCGGCTCCGGCAGGCGCGTGGGCGTTGCGGGCGTGGTGGGCGCCTTGTGCTCGTAGGCGCCGATGTCCGTGCCGAGTCCCTGGCCGCGCGGCGCGCCGTCGAGGTCGGCGGTCAGGCCGCAGACGCTGCGCGCCGCGTCGATGGCCGGCGAACCGGGGGCCGGGCGGTAGTCGCCGCCGCCGGTCGGGATGTAGTTCACGAACTTCGGGTCGGCGGCGACCGTGCCGACCGGGCGCATCCCGGTCTTGAGGTTCCAGTCGGTGCCGTTCCGGTAGACGAGATTGTGGCTGTAGACGTTGTGCGTCCCGGTCAGGCCCTGTTCGGTGATGCCGTTCTGCGCGTTGTCGTAGACGATGTTGTTGGCGACGACGGTGTGGTCGTTCGGCGCCCGCGTCCGGACGAAGTCGCCGGCCCCGACCAGGATGCCGGCCCCGTTGCCAAACACGGTGTTGTTCAGGATGTTGACGTGATGGGCGTCGTGCCACAGGTGGATGCCCACGCCGGGAACCCCGTGGACGAGGTTGTTTTCGATGTTCGCGGGTGTGGACGCGTAGATGCCGTGGACGAGGCCGTTGGGCCGGCCGGGCGGACCGACGTTGTAGACGATGTTGTTGGTCAGGTCGATGTCGGTCCCGCCGTAATAGCCGTCGCCCTGGACGCCCGCCCCCCCGTTGTGGTCGCCGAGGGCGCTGGGATCGCGGGCGATGTCGTGAACCTTCGTGTTGGTGATCGTGGAGTGGGATCCGCTGGTGTAGATGCCCCAGCGCCACGCCCCGCCGGGTGGATGGCGGGAACCGTCCACCTCGAACCCATCGATGATGACGTGGTCGCCCCGGCTTTCCCAGGCGGTGTCCGATTTCGAGAAGACCGCCGGCACGATCCGGGCGCCCCATTTCACCTCCGACAGGTAGCGGATCGGGGCCGTCGCCGTGCCGTTCACCCAGGTCTTGAAGCCGCCCTGGTAGGTGCCCGGCGCCACGCGCACCGTCGTGCCCGGCGTGGCGACCGAGGCCGCCTTGTCGATGCTGCGGAAGGGCTTGTCCCGGCTGCCGTCGTTGGCGTCCGATCCGTTGGGCGAGACATGGATGTTGGTCGTGGCGACCATGTGCTTCAGCGCCCTGGTCCCGGCGCTCCGCAGGTTCCAGCAGCGTTGTCCCACGCCCCCCCGCGCCGGATCGGCCGTGGGAGAGCCGGGAGGGGCCGGCCACGGTGGGGCGTGGTCGAGCGGCGTGGCCTGTAGGGCGAAAAGAAAAGGCGAGGCCAGGAAAACGGCGATCAGGCGGAGCCGGCGGTTCAGCCTCGGGCCGCATCGGCGTTTCGTCACCGGCGTCATCGCGTCCACCCCGCAAGACGAAGGGAATCTATTGGAAGATGGTGCCCAGCGTGCTGCTGACGATGCGGTCCATCCCATCGACGAAGCGGCCGTCCAGGCCGAAGCGCGAGCGAAACCCGTCGCCCTCGTAGCCACCCTGTCGGACGACGGCGTCGGTCGGGACGTAGAGGCACGGCCCCGCCAGATAGCCGGTCGCGATCCGCTGTTCGAAAAGCGATTTGGGAAGCACCGGCATCCATTCGCCGACCATCTCGCCGGTGATCGCCACCAGCCCGCAGGACGGGCCGAAGTCCAGCCGGGCCATGTCCAGCGGCAGGTCGCTTTCGGACGTCGGCCCCTGGCCAATGAAGACGCCGGGGGAGCGGGTGCGGGCGAAGGCGACCGCCGGGGCCGCGTCCCCGGCCGGGGCGTCGTGGACGCAGGCCGCCGCCGTGGCGCAGAGCCGATCAACCCATTCCCCATAGCTTGCCGGCGTGAAGGACGGCAGGGCGGGATTGAACGGCAGCAGCCGCGCCAGAAACTCCCCGGCGGAGCGGGGCAGGGCGAAAGGGATCCTTGGAATGGCCGAACCGGCGAAGCCCGGAACGTACAGCACGGCGCAGCCGTCGCCGAATCTCCGGCGCAGATGGGCGCGGACCGATCCGGGAAAATCGGGAGACACGCGGTCGCGGAACGGAAAGAAGGCCGGATGGCAGGCGTAGGACCAGAGGACGGCGCGGATCGATCCGCGTTCGCCGCGCAGGACGATGCAGCGCAGCAACGGATCGACCACGCCCCGGTCGAAGGGCGCCATCGCGATGCCTTTGCCGAAGCGGAACCGCCTTTTCCGGCGCAGCGCGCCGTAATCGAGCATCCAGGCCGGACGGCGGCGGTTGACGTTGAAGGGGGCGGTGCGCTGGGCGTAGGCGGCCGACAGGGTCTCCCTCGGGGCGTCGATCAGGCGGCGTACGGCCTTGCCCAGGCGCCGCACGACCATATCGCCGTAGCTGGGGTCGTGCAGGCCGAGCGTCGGCACCTCCGGCGCCAGCGACGGCGCGTTGTGGGTGTGGGTGGACACGAGCACCAGGCGCTCCTGCGCCACGCCCGCCGCGACGGCGATCCGGTTGGACAAGGACGGCCCGACGAACAGGGTGTCGACGCTGCCGAGAACGACGCAGGTTCCATCGGAGAGCGGGAAGGCGGCCAGATTGGCCTCCAGCGGCGCCTCGACCGTCGTGAAGTCTCCGTGACGGCTGGCGTATCCGGCCAGTGGCGCCGGCCGGGTCGGCGTGATGTCAACGGTCGCAAACTGGGCGTGCATGGCTGATGTCCCGCTCGCTTGGCAAGGTCTGGACCGGTTGCGGGCCGGAAAGGACCGGGCCCCGCGATCTTGCCAGCGACCGAGGCCGATAAGAAGACAAGCGACGGGAGTAATCTCGTTTCGCGAAGGGCCATTACCGCCGATTCGCGGGGCGGTCCACGGCAGTTCTTACCACTTCTTCCTGTCGCCCCGGCCCATCCATATTTTCCATCTGTTTTCCTGGCGACTTTGTTTACGCTGCGGATGGCGTAAGATATTATCCCCGTCCGACTGCAGCGAAAGCACGCGCATCATCCACACACGCGTCCCGTGACGCTTCCGCCACTCCACGCGACATCGTAAGCCGGCCCCGGAAGGAGTTCGGCCTTGAACCAGGGCGAAGGCGCAAGGTCAACGGCAAGCATAATCGGCGTCAATCGGCGCAAACGACCGAATGAGGAGGTTATGCCGTGGCAGTTTACACGCTGCTCCAAAAGGACGTGAAATCCGCTCACCATAGGAATGGCGAAATTTCCTGCTATGTTGGCGAGGTTCCGGCGTTCGTTGAGAGTGGGCTGATCCGTTTGTACAGGCACCCGCATTCATCTCTCCAATTTTTCACGACATCGCGCCCGACCGACAACGTCTGCACCTATGTGGTCCAT
>JAEZID010000419.1 GCA_023416195.1 Pseudomonadota bacterium
CACCGAGCAGATCGCCCACTTCTTCCAGCACTACAAGGATCTGGAAAAGGGCAAGTGGGTGAAGATCCTGCGCTGGGGCGACGAGCACGAGGCCGCCCGCAAGATCCAGGAAGGCATGGAGCGCGCCGCCGCCGCCACCAAGGGCAAGGCCGGCCCGATCGTCTGATCGGACCGCCGACGGAACCGATTGCATGGACCGGATCCGCGTCGTCGAAGGCGACATCACGCGCCAGACGGTTGACGCCATCGTCAACGCCGCCAACGCCGCCCTGAAGGCCGGCGGCGGCGTGGACGGGGCGATCCACCGCGCCGCGGGACCGGACCTGCAACGGGAACTGGACAGGATCGGCGGTTGCCCCACGGGCGACTGCCGCCTGTCGCGGGGATACGCCCTGCCCGCCCCGCACGTCATTCATTGCGTCGGCCCGGTCTGGCACGGCGGCACCCGGGACGAGGAGCGGCTGTTGGAAAGCTGCTACCGCTCGGCCCTGGCCCTGGCCCGCCGACACGGCCTCCGCACGCTGGCCTTCCCGGCCATCAGCACGGGCATCTACGGCTTCCCCAAGCAGCGGGCCGCCGAAATCGCCGTCGCGGCCGTCCGCGACGAGCTGGCCAAGGACGACTCCATTGGGGAGGTCCGCTTCGTGGTGTTCGACGCGGAGACGGCGGCGATCTACCGCCAGCTTATTCCGGGCGCCTAGACGCCCGTCCCCAACGCGCCTTCCACCGATGTCGCGGCCTCCTTCAGGATCTCCGCGCTGCGCTTCAGCGCCTCGGCCTCTTCGTCGGACAGGTCGGGCATGACCGTCTCCAGCACGCCGCGCGCGCCCACCACGCGGGGCAGCGACAGGGCCACCTCCGGCACGCCCAGCACCGAGTCGTTGAGGATCGAGCAGGTCAGAACCGCGCGCTCGTCACCAGCAATCGCCGCCACGATGCGCGACAGGCCGCCGCCGATGCCGAAGGCCGTGTGGCCCTTGCCGTCGATGATGCGGTAGGCGGCGCGGCGCACGCCCTCGTCGATGGCGGCGCGGTCGCCCTCGGTCAGGGGCCGGCCGAGCTGCGCCGCGCAGGAGTCCACCGGAACGCCGGCCGCCATGGCGCCGGACCACACCAGAACCTCCGAATCCCCGTGCTCGCCCAGCACATAGGCGTGCACCGACTTCGGCGTGACCCCCAGCCGGGCCGCCAGCAGCGCCCGGAAACGCGCGGTGTCCAGGATGGTGCCGGAGCCGATGACGCGCGACCGGTCCAGGCCGGAGATGCGCGCGGCGATCTGGGTCATGACGTCCACCGGGTTGCTCGCCACCAGCAGGACGGCGTCGGGCGCGGCGGCCAGCGCCGCCGGGATGATGGCGGCGAAGACCTGCGCGTTGCGCTCCAGCAGTTGCAGGCGCGTCTCGCCCGGCTTCTGCGCGACGCCGGCGGTCAGCACGATCACCCCCGCCCCCGCCAGATCGCCGTAGGAGCCATGCCGCACCGCGGTGGGGTGGGCAAAGGGAACGGCGTGCGCGATGTCCTGCGCCTGAGCCATCGCCATCTTCTCGTTCAGATCCACCAGCACGACCTCGCTGGCCGTCCCGCTCATCACCATGGCGAAGGCGGCGGTCGCGCCCACCGCTCCGGCCCCGACGACCCCGACCTTCATCCCCGCCTCCCTTTTGTTTGTTCGCTCAACCAACCTGAAGCATTCGGCCGCCGCGCTCAAGCGGGTTGAGCTATGACCTTCGGGCGCGACGAAAGGGCACCTATACAAAGGTAATACCAACGTATATGTTGCGGCGCAGCATGAGCGGCGATCCGTCGCGTTGTTCCGGCGCGATTGCCCTCATACCCCTGTTTGCCATGGAACTGTCGCAAGCCCGCATTACATTGCCCGGGCGGCAGTTTGAGACCACTTCCCGGACCCGGCCATGACCGTTCGCAACCTCGACCGCCTGTTCAAGCCGACCTCCATCGCCCTGATCGGGGGGAGCCGCAAGGCGAACCCGGTGGGGGCCGTGGTGGCCCGCAACCTGTTCAACGCCGGATTCGACGGCCCGATCATGCCGGTGAACCCGACCGAACGCGCGGTCGAAGGCGTTCTGGCCTATAAGACGGTGGACGACCTGCCGGTGACGCCCGACCTGGCGGTGATCTGCACGCCGCCCGACACGGTGGCCGCGACCATCGACGCGCTGGGCAAGCGCGGGACGAAGGCGGCCATCGTCATCCCCGGCGGCTTTTCCAAGGAACAGACGCAAAAGCTGCTGGACACCGCCAAGCCGCACCTGATGCGCGTCATCGGCCCGAACAGCCTGGGCATCATGGTGCCGGGGCGCGGGCTGAACGCCAGCTTCGGCCATGTGACGCCGAAGAAGGGCGACGTGGCGCTGGTGGCGCAGTCGTCGATGGTCGTGACCTCCATCGCCGACTGGGCGACGGCGCGCGGCATCGGCTTCTCGCACCTGATCTCCATGGGCGACAAGTCGGACGTCGATTTCGGCGACCTGCTGGACTATCTGGCCGGCGACGGCTCGGTGCGCGCGATCCTGCTGTACATCGAGAGCATCTCCAACGCCCGCAAGTTCATGTCGGCGGCCCGCTCCGCCGCCCGCCAGAAGCCGGTCATCGTCATCAAGGCCGGCCGCACGGACGAGGCGCTGGAGGCGTCCGCCTCGCACACCGGGTCGCTGGCCGTGTCGGACGCGGTCTACGACGCCGCCTTCCGCCGCGCCGGCATCCTGCGCGTGAACGGCCTGGACGAGCTGTTCGACGCCGTGGGCACGCTGGCCACCGGCGTGCCGATCACCGGCGACCGGCTGGCCATCCTGACCAACGGCGGCGGCATGGGCGTGATGGCGACCGACGCGCTGATCCTGGCCGGCGGCAAGCTCGCCCAGTTCGCACCGGAGACGCAGGAGGCGCTGGAAAAGGCCCTGGGCGGCGTCGCGGGCAACGGGCGCAACCCGCTGCGCATCGGCGCCGACGCCTCGCCCAAGCGCTACGCCGACGCGCTGAACGCGCTGATGCAGGACCCGAAAAACGACGCGGTCCTGGTGCTGAACTGCCCCTCGGCGGTCACCGATTCGCTGGCCGCCGCGCAGGCGGTGGTGGACACCATGGCCGCCAACAAGGCGCGCAAGCATCCGGTGCTGACCAGCTGGCTGGGCGACGGCTCGGCGGCGGAGGCGCGCAAGCTGTTCGCCGCCAACCGCGTCCCCACCTACGACACGCCCAGCCACGCGGTGCGCGCCTTCCTGCATCTGGTGGAATACCGCCGGAACCAGGAGCTTCTGATGGAAACCCCGGCGTCGGTGCCGGAGGATTTCCAGCCGGACGGCATCGCCGTGCGCAAGATCATCGCCCGCGCCATCGCCGAGAAGCGCGAGTGGCTGACCGAGTACGAGGCCAAGCGCGTGCTGGCCGCCTACGGCATCCCCGTGGTGGACACCCGCTGCGCCGACACGCCGGAGGAGGCCGCGCGCTGTGCCGCCATGATCGGCGGGCCGCTGGCGCTGAAGATCCTGTCGCCGGACATCACCCACAAGTCCGACGTGGGCGGCGTCGCCCTGCACCTGACCGAGCCGGACGAGGTCCAGGCCGAGGCCGAGGCCATGCTGGCCCGCGTCCACGAGGCCGTGCCCGACGCCCGCATCGAGGGCTTCACGGTGCAGGAGATGGCCGTCCGCCCCGACGCCTACGAGCTGATCGTCGGCATGACCGAGAACGAGCTGTTCGGCCCGGTCCTGCTGTTCGGCGAGGGCGGCATCGGGGTGGAGGTGGTGGAGGACTACGCGCTGGCCCTGCCGCCGC
>JAEZID010000426.1 GCA_023416195.1 Pseudomonadota bacterium
TCGGCCGGCGGCTCAGCAGGCGGGTGAGGTAGAGCGGTCCGCCCGCCTTCGGGCCGGTGCCCGACAGGCCGTGCCCGCCGAAGGGCTGCACGCCGACCACCGCGCCGATGGTGTTGCGGTTGACGTAGACGTTGCCGGCCCGGACGCGCCCGGTCACCCGCTCGACGGTGGCGTCGATGCGCGTGTGCAGGCCGAAGGTCAGGCCGTAGCCCGTCGCGTTGATCGCATCGACCAGCGCGTCGAGGTCGTCGCGACGGAAGCGCAGCACATGCAGCACCGGCCCGAACACCTCGCGCTGAAGATCGGCGATGCGCTCGATCTCGATCAGCGTCGGCGCGACGAAGGTGCCGTTGGCGGCCTCGGCCGGCAGCGGCAGAGCCTCCACCCGGCGGCCCTTGGCGCGCATGGCCTCGACATGGCCGGTGATGATGTCCCGCGCTTCTTCGGTGATGACCGGGCCGATGTCGGTCGCCAGCCGGTCGGGGTTGCCGATGCGCAGCTCCCGCATGGCGCCCCGGAGCATGGCGAGCACGCGGTCGGCCACATCCTCCTGCAAGCACAGGATGCGCAGGGCCGAGCAGCGCTGGCCCGCGCTGTCGAAGGCCGAAGCGATCACGTCGCCGACCACCTGTTCGGCCAGCGCGGAACTGTCCACGATCATGGCGTTCTGCCCGCCGGTTTCGGCGATCAGCGGGATCGGCGCGCCGTCCGGCGACAGGCGCCCGGAGAGCTGCTTCTGGATCAGCCGCGCCACCTCGGTGGAGCCGGTGAACATCACGGCGCGCGTTTCCGGATTGCCGACCAGGGCCGCCCCGACCTCGCCGGCACCGGGGAGAAGCTGGACGGCGCCGGCCGGGACGCCGGCCTGGCGCAGGATGCGCACGGCCTCGGCGGCGATCAGCGGGGTTTCCTCGGCCGGCTTGGCGAGCACCGGGTTGCCGGCGGCCAGCGCCGCCGCGACTTGCCCGGTGAAGATCGCCAGCGGGAAGTTCCACGGGCTGATGCACACCACCGGCCCGAGCGGAACATGGGTGGCGTTGTCGAAGCCGTCGCGCACCCGGGCGCCGTAATAGCGCAGGAAGTCGATGGCCTCGCGCACCTCGGCGATGGCGTTGGGCAGCGGTTTGCCGGCCTCCCGCACGATCAGGCCGAGCAGGGTCGGCATGCGCGCCTGCATGGCGTCCGCCGCGCGGAACAGGCAGGCGGCGCGCTCCGCCGGGGGCGTGGCGGCCCAGGGCGGGGCGGCGGCGACGGCATGGCGGACGGCAGCCCCGACCACCTCCTCCGTCGCCTCGATCACCGAACCGACCACATCGCGGCGGTCGGCGGGGTTCAGCACCGGGCGGGCCTCGCCGCCCCGCTCGCCGTCCGCCAGCAGCGGGGCGGCGGTCCAGGGAACCTGCGCGCTGGCCGACAGGGCGGCGGACAGGCTGGCGAGTTCCCGCTCGTTGGACAGGTCGAGACCGGCGGAGTTGGCGCGCTCCGGCGCGTACAGATCGCGGGGCAGCGCGATCATCGCATGCTGGGCCCCGACCGGAGCGATGGAACGCGCGACCGTGACCGGATCGGCGACCAGCTCGTCAATGGGCACCGATTTGTCGGCGATGCGGTTGACGAAGGAGCTGTTGGCCCCGTTCTCCAGCAGGCGGCGGACCAGATAGGCCAGCAGCGTCTCGTGCGTGCCGACCGGCGCGTAGACGCGGCAGGGGCGCTTCAGCGGGCCGACGACCTCTTTATAGAGTGGTTCGCCCATGCCGTGCAGGCACTGGAACTCGTACTGGCCGACGTGGAAGTCGGGTCCGGCCAGCTCGTAGATGGTCGCGAGCGTCTGGGCGTTGTGGGTGGCGAACTGAGGGAACACCGCGTCCGGCGCGCCCAGCAGCTTGCGCGCGCAGGCCACGTAGGACACGTCGGTGTAGACCTTGCGCGTGTAGACCGGGAAGCCCTCCAGCCCGTCCACCTGCGCGCGCTTGATCTCGGCGTCCCAATAGGCGCCCTTGACCAGCCGGACCATCAGCCGGTGGCCGCTGCGTCGCGCCAGATCGATCAGGAAATCGATGACGTAGGGGCAGCGCTTGCCGTAGGCCTGCACCACGAAGCCCAGACCGTTCCACCCCGCCAGCTCCGGATCGAAGCACAGCGATTCCATCAGGTCGAGCGAGAGTTCCAGCCGGTCGGCCTCCTCCGCGTCGATGTTCAGGCCGATGTCGTAGCCCTTGGCGAGCAGCGCCAGTTCCTTCACGCGCGGCAGCAGCTCCGTCATCACGCGGTCGGCCTGGGCGCGGGAATAGCGGGGATGGATGGCCGACAGCTTGATGGAAATGCCCGGCCCCTGGTGGATGCCGCGCCCGGCCGAGGCATTGCCGATGGCGTGGATGGCCTGTTCGTAGTCGGCGTAGTAGCGGGCGGCGTCCTCGGCCGTCATCGCGGCCTCGCCCAGCATGTCGTAGGAGTAGCGGAAGCCCTCCGCCTCCATCTTGCGGCTGTTGGCCAGCGCCTCGGCGATGGTCTGGCCGGTGACGAACTGCTCGCCCATCATGCGCATGGCGAAATCGACGCCCTTGCGGATCAGCGGCTCGCCGCCGCGCGCGATCATCCGGGTCAGCGCGGAGGACAGCGCCTGTTCGTTGACGGACGCGGTCAGCTTGCCGGTGATCAGCAGGCCCCAGGTGGCGGCGTTGACGAACAGCGACGGGCTGTTGCCCAGATGCGCCTGCCAGTCGCCGCCGGCCAGCTTGTCGCGGATCAGCGCGTCGCGGGTGGCGGCGTCGGGGATGCGCAGCAGCGCTTCCGCCAGACACATCAGGGCAAGCCCTTCCTGGCTGGACAGGCTGTATTCGTGGATCAGCCCTTCCACCCCACGGCCCGGCGGCTTGGCGCGCAGAGCGGCGATCAGCGTGCGCGCGGTCGCCTCGGCGGCCTTGGCGATCGCGGGGGGCAACGTCGCCTGCTCCAGCAGGTACGGCAGGCACTCGCTCTCCGGCCGGCGGTAGGCGGCGGTGATGGCGGCGCGCAGATCGCTCGCCGGGCGGATCGGCCGGGCGAAGGCGGCGAAGGGATGGGGCCGCGTCTCAGAACCATGGCCGGGAACGGTGATGTCGTTCGGATTGCTGAGGATTGTCATCGGTCTCGTCGCCCTGTTCGACCGGCCGGGAGCGGCCTGTTTGTTGCTCAAGCTTATGAACGAAGATTACGAACGGACCGGCCGTGGCTCCACAGTTGATTTCGTCGTTTTTCCGCGATAAACACGGCGGAACAGCCATAAGATCGTGATTATGACGGACATCGACAAGTTCGACCGGCGCATCCTCGCGACCTTGCAGGTCGATGGCCGGATTTCCGCCGTGGACCTCGCCGAACAGGTCGGCCTGTCGCCGACGACGACGGGCGAACGGCTTCGCCGCCTTCAGAAGGACGGCTACATCACCGGCTTCGGCGCGCGGCTTAACCCGCACCGGCTCGGCTTCGGGCTGCTGGTGTTCGTGGAGGTGCTGCTGGACAAGACCACCCCCGACGTCTTCGACAAGTTCGCCAAGGCCGTGCGCGCCATGCCGGAGGTGCTGGAGTGCCACATGGTCGCGGGCGGCTTTGACTATCTGGTCAAGACCCGCGTCGCCGACATGGCCTCCTACCGGCATTTCCTGGGGGAGGTCCTGCTCTCCCTGCCGGGCGTCAAGGAAACCCGCACCTACGCGGTGATGGAGGAGGTCAAGAACGACAGCCCGCTGCCGCTATGACGCGCGCGGCCCGTAAAGGATGACCAGGGCGCCGGCCACGCACAGGGCGGCGCCGGCCATGTCCCAGCGGTCGGGCCGCGACCCCTCCACCGCCCACATCCACAGCAGCGACGCCAGGATGTAGATGCCGCCATAGGCCGCGTAGGCGCGCCCCGCGAAATCCGCGTCGATGCGGGTCAGCGCCCAGGCGAACAGGGCCAGACTGCCCATGCCCGGCAGCACCCACAGCGGCGTCCGGTCCAGCCGCAGCCACGCCCAGAAGGCGAAGCAGCCGGCGATCTCGCCCACCGCCGCGGCGGCGTAGACGGCAAGCGCGTTCACGGGCGGTCCTCCACGCCGGGGGGGTGGGCTGCTGCTGACGGCGGCATCTTTGCGGCCGCTCTCCCCAAAGGCAAGAGGCGCCACTTTAGAATGACTCCAAAAACATGTGAACAGCTGTTCATATAGGTTGACGTTTTCGCGGGGCGGCGGTAGTTATCGCCCCAGCATTGGGGAGTAGCCACCCTCGGCGAAGAGGGGTGCGCGCCAACAGACTCGGGGCCGACCGACTTCAGGGACGCTCCGTGGCGCGCGCGGCCGCCGGACGATGGTCCGGAGGCTCGGCGAGACCGATGGCGCATCGTCCTTCGCGGCCAACCGGGGGATGGCGGCGCTGTCGTGTCCCGATTGGCCGGAGAAGTCCCATGCTCGGCGCCACCTCCATCGCCCTGGCCGTCAGCCTCTCCATGGACAGCTTCGCCGCCGCGCTCGGCTGCGGCGCCGCGCAGAAGCGCCCCAGCGTTTCCGAGGCGTTGCGGGTCGGTTTCAGCTTCGGGGCGGTGCAGCTCGCCATGGCGCTTATCGGCTGGGCGCTGGGCGTGTCCTTCGCGGAGCAGGTTCAGGCGGTCGACCACTGGATCGCCTTCGGGCTTCTGCTGCTGATCGGCGGGTCGATGGTCCGCAACGCCGTGGGCGGCGAGGCGGACGACGAGGCCGCCGTGAAGCGGTCGGGTTGGCTGGCCCTGCTGACCATGGCCGTCGCCACCAGCATCGACGCCAGCGCGGTCGGCGTCGGCCTCGCCATGGCCGATCTGGACATCGTGGTCACCGCGACGCTGATCGGCGCGGTCACTTTCCTGATGGGTTTCGGCGGCGTGCTGCTGGGCCGCGCCGCCGGTCCCCTGCTGGGCCGCCGGGCCGAGCTGGTCGGCGGCCTCGGCCTGATGGCCATAGGCGCCAAGATCCTCGTCGAGCACACCCTCCTCTAGGCGGCGGGAGCCGGTCGAGGGCGCCTACGGCATCAGATCCACCGCCACGAACACGCGGTCGAGCGCGCGGTTGGTCGCCTCGCGCACAATGCCGGCCTCGATCAGCTCGTCCACCAGCAATTGCGCGCCCCGGAAGGTGCTGCCCAGACGCTTCTGGACGCGGCGGACGGTGAAGGCCGGCTCATCGAACAGGAAGTCCAGAACCTCCGGCAGGCGGGAGTTGCGGCGCTTTGTCCCAACCCGGCGGCGCCAGTGGGCCGCCGCCTGATCCAGCATCAGGGCGCGCTGGCGCTCGCGCCGGGCGGTTTCCGCCACCGTGTCGGCCAGCCAGAGCCGCCACGACTCGTCGCGGCCGCGCGCGGCGATGCCGGCGGCGGTGCGGTCGGTGTGCAGCGCGACGGACATGGGCAGCCACACCGACGGCACCCGGCAGGTCCGCGCCACCGCCAGCGCCGCCATCAGCCGCGCCGACGGCACCGCCCAGGTCGGGATGCGCAAATCGGGCGCCGGGCGCAGCAGTTTGGCCAGCATGCCGACCCCGCCGAGCAGAGCGGGGGCCTCTCCCGCCGCGTCCAGCCGTTCCAGCAGGACGACGGCTTCCCCTTCGCGCTGGGGCGAGAAGACCAGCCGGCCCGGATCGCGCCCCGACACCTCGGCCTCCAGGCAGCGCCACAGCGCCTCCATCCA
>JAEZID010000436.1 GCA_023416195.1 Pseudomonadota bacterium
GCGTCCACCGTCGCGGTGGTGCCGGTCGCCGATGACGCCGCGCACGCCGCCGATCACGTCGATGCGCTGCCGCACGACCTGATCTCGGCCAGCCACGGCTGATAAGAGACGGCGGGGGCCTTGGAAGAGGCCCCCGTTCCGTTTTCAGACCGCGCAGATCTCGGCCTTGTCGAAGACGCGGTCCTTGTACCAGTCGTAGGTGCGCCGCACCCCCGTCGCGAGGTCGATGCGGGAACGGTAGCCGGTCGCGGCGATGGCCTTGCTCATGTCCGGCGCGCGGCGGGACGGGGATCCGGGCGTTTCCGGCGCGGCTTCGACCGGGTTGTCCCGGCCGGCCGTGTCCAGGATGACCCGGGCGAGGTCGCCGATCCGCACCTCCGGTTCCTGCGTGCCGATGTTGAAGGTCTCGTTGGCGCAGGCCGGCAGGGTTGCCATGCGCAGCAGATATTCCACCGCGTCGTCGACGAAGCAGAAGGACCGGCTGTGGTCCACGCTGGCCACCACCAGCGACTCGCCCTCGGGCAGCCGGTGCGCCTTTTCCAGCAGTTGCGGGACGACGTGCGCCAGCCCCATGCGGGGGCCGTAGACGTTGTGGAAGCGCACGATGGTGAAGGGCACGCCGGAGAAGCGGCACAGCGCCTCGCCATAAAGCTTCGACAGCATGTAGGTGGTGCGCGGCTCGGCCAGATCGCCGGCGGTCAGGGGCGTGGTCTCCGGGGTCGGCACCGGAATGCCGAAAGCCTGGAGCGTGCCGGCGTAGATCTCGCTGGTCGAGGCGAAGACGAAGCGGCCCAGCGCCTTCTGCCGGCGGGCGAGCGTCAGCGCGGTTTCCAGCATGGCGACGTTGGCCGATAGAACCTCGTAGGGGCGGGAGCGGACGTGCGCCACCCCGATGATCGCCGCCAGATGGACGATCACGTCGTAATCGTCGTTCATCTCCTCCGCGAGGCCGGGCCGGCACAGGTCCGCCTCCAGCATCCGGACGTTCGGTCGGGCCAGCAGGTCGGCCAGCGCGCCGTCGCGCACGCCGCGCCCGTGGTTGTCCAGGATGTCCACGGCGTCGCCGCGCTCCGCCAATGTGCGGGCGAGGTGGTAACCGATGAAGCCGGCGCCGCCGGTCACGAGCACTTTCAGCATGCGTCCCCCCGTCCAATCGAAGTGAGGCTGCGGCCCATCTGCCGCAGCTGGCGGCGTTGCGCGTCCGTTAGGACGTTGTTCGCGTCGATTACCGCCGGATCGACGTCCTTCAGCCATGCGGCAAGGTCGATGTCGCGGTAGACGCGGGACGGCTGGGTGAAGACCACCGCGTCGAACCTTCCGGTGTCGGGCAGGTCGTTGACGACCCCACGCGCCAGCTCCGGCCAGACCGTGACCAGCGGGTCGTGGGCGATCACGCACGCGCCTTCGCCCTCGGCGGCTTCGACGAAGATCTGCGAGGGGGAATAGCGGGTGTCGCCCACGTCCTCCCGGTAGCTGACGCCCAGCAGCAGGATGCGCCGCCCCGACAGGCTGCCGCCCAGCCGGTGCCGCAGCTTGTCCAGCGCCACCAGCGGCATGGCGCCGTTGGTCCGCACCGCCGCCGCCGAGAAGGGGAAGGCCAGGTCCGGCCGGTCGAACAGCGTGCGCGCCGCGACCGCGCCGAACAGCGGATCCTTGGTCAGGCAATAGCCGCCGACGCCGAAGCCGGGCTGGCGCATGTTGGCGTGGGTCGGGCGCTTGCGGATGGCCGCGACGATCTCGAACAGGTCGATGCCCACCGCCTCGGCGAAGCGCCCCCACTCCTCCATGTAGGCGATGGTCATGGCGCGGTAGGCGTTCTCCAGAACCTTCGCCGTTTCCGACGCGGTGGTGGAGCCGAGCCGGGTCAGGGGATAGTCGCGCACGTTGATGACGGTGCCGAGGAACCGCTCGCAGGCGTCGGCGGCCTCCGGCGTCATGCCGGCGTAGACGCGCCAGTAATTGACGATGGACTCGTAATACTGCGCGCCGGGCATCACCCGCTCGTAGGAATGCGCCAGCAGGATGGCGTCCGGCGGCAGGCCGCGCTTTTCCAGCCCGGCGGCGAGGCGCGGTGCTACGACCCGTTCGCAGGTGCCCGGCGGCACGGTCGTCTCGACGATCACCAGCGCGCCGGGCCGCAGCCGGGCGCCCAGATCGTCCATGGCGCGTTGCAGGGGGCCGAAATGGACGATGGGCTCCGGCGCCGACCAGTCGATGTCCAGGTTGATGTCCACCAGCACCACGTCGGCGATGCCGAAGATGTCCGGATCGTCGGTCGCGGTCAGGTTGCCGGCCTCGTGCGCGCGGGCGAGTGCCGCGTCCAGTTCGGGGTCGCCGCCGGGAAAGGGCATCTCGCCCCGGTCGATGCAGGACACGCGGTGGCGCCCGGCCTCGTTCGGCAGGTCCACGCCGACCACGGAATAGCGCGGCCGGCCGTCACGCTGCGCGTTGGCGATGGCGACGGACATGGCCGAACCGACGAAGCCCAGCCCCTGGACGCAGACGACCGGGCGGCTTCGGTCCACGCGCGGCCAGGGATCGCGCGCGGTCTTGTGGTCGGCCGTCTTGCTGGCGAGGTGGTTCATGCGCTGGCCTCTTGTGCGTCTCAGGCCGCGGCGGTCGCGGCGATGAAGCGGGATGCGAGGATGCGGTAGTCGTGGTTCTGCAGGACGAAGCGCTGGCCGTTCTCGCCCAGGCCGAGCCGTTCGGGCGGCGGCATGCGGGACAGGCGGAGAATGGCGTCGGCCAGCGCCGCCGGATCCTCGGGCGGGACCGTGAAGCCGCATTGCCCCTCGGCGACGAGGTCGTTGCAGGCGTCGCAGGCCTGGATGATCGGCCGTCCCGCCAGCATGTAGTCGAACATCTTGTTCGGCGAGATGCCGAAGCGGTAGAGCGGGCTGCGCTTCCACGGGGTGACCAGCGCGTCCATCTCCGACAGGAAGCGGTGGACGGTCCGCTTCGGGATCACGCCCGCGAGGTGGAAGCGGTCGAGGCCGGCGCGGGCGGCCTGCTCCTTCAGCGCGCCGGCGCCCGGCCCGTCGCCGCAGAGGATGAAGGACACCGGCTCGTCCCGCAGCAGCACGGCGCTGTCCAGCACCGTCCCGATGGCGTCGGCCACGTTGATGCCGCCGGCATAGCCGACCAGGAAGCGCCCGTCCGCACGCTCCTTCGCGATGCGGGCGGCGAGCGATTCCGGCAGGTCGCCGGCCCCGGTGCCCTGAAGGGCGGCGATGGGGATGCCGTTCGGGACGTGCACGAACTTCGCCGGGTCCAGGCCGCGCCCGACCATGTAGTCGCGCGCGCCGGGCAGGATCGACACCACCACGTCGGCGTTGCGGTAGGCCCAGTCCTCCGACCGTTGCAGAAGCTGGATGTAGGGGTGGCGCGGCGAGTAGCCGCCGAGCAGCATCGGCGTCAGCGGCCACAGGTCGTGCACCTCGAACACCAGCCGCGCCCCGGCCTTGGCCGCGATCCGCGCGCCGGGGTGGATGTCCAGAGGGTATGTGGAGGAGCAGATGACGATGTCCGGCCGCTCCTCCCGCGCGATGCGGTCGGCGTTGGCGAACAGCTTGGACACGAAGGTCAGCATGTTGACGACCCGGCCAGCGCCGTTGCCGCTGTACGGGCGGGTGCGCAGCCAGCGGAAGCGGACGCCGTCCTCCTCCGTCACGTCCAGGTCGCGGCGGACGACCGGCTGGTGGTGCCGCAGGTGGGAATAGTCGGCCCCCACGATGGTCACCCGGTGGCCGTCCGCCACCCATTCGCGCGCCAGATAGAACGGGCGGTATTCCATGCCCATCCCGTCCGATCCGGCGTAGTGGTTGATGAGCAGGATGTTCATGGTGGCTGGTACCCGGCTTATTCGGCGGCTGCCTGGACGGCGCCGAAGGCGGATTGCAGGCTGGCCGCGACGTAGCGCTGGTCCTCGTCGGTCAGGTACGGGTGCATGGGCAGGCTCAGCACCGTCGCGGTCAGGCGGTCGGTCGCGGGCAACTCGCCGCCGGCCACCGGATAGTGCGCGTAGGCCTTCTGCCGGTGCAGCGGGCGGGCGTAGTAGATGGCCGCCGGCATCCCGTGCTCCTTCAGCCGGGCCAGAACCGCGTCGCGCGACGGGGTGCGCAGCGTGTATTGCGCCCAGGCCGAGGTCGTGCCGGGCAGCAGCGCCGGGCGCGCCAGCTCGGCCGGAAGCAGCGCGCCGTAGCGGTCGGCGACCTGCGCGCGCGCCTCCAGCTCCTCCGGGAAGACGGCCAGCTTTTCCAGCAGGATCGCCGCCTGCAGGGTGTCGAGCCGCCCGTTCACGCCGATGCGGACGTTGTCGTACTTGTCCTTGCCCTGGCCGTGCACGCGCAGCGACCGCAGCACGTCGGCCGTTTCGTCGTCGTCGGTGAAGACCGCGCCGCCGTCGCCGTAGCAGCCCAGCGGCTTGGCCGGGAAGAAGCTGGTCGTGGTGATGTCGCCGATGGTGCCGACGTGGCGGCCCCGGTAGATGGCGCCGAAGGCCTGGGCCGCGTCGCAGATCAGCCACAGGCCGTTCTCGCGGACGATGGGCTCGATGGCGTCGTAGTCGCAGGGCTGCCCGAACAGGTCCACGGTGATGACGCCGGCCAGCCGCAGCCCGTCGTCGCGCGCCGCGGATATCGCCCGCTTCAGGCTCGCCGGGTCGAGGTTGAAGGTGTCCTCAAGGACGTCGGCGAAGATGGGGATGCCGCCCAGCATGCTGACCGCCTCGGCGGTGGCGCAGAAGGTGAAGCTGGGCACCACGACCGCATCGCCGGGCTTCAGGTTCTTCGCCATCAGCGCCATGACCAGCGCGTCGGTGCCGTTGGCGCAGCTGACCGTGTGGCGCACGTCGCAGAAGGCGGAAAGCCGCCGTTCCAGCTCGAACACCTCCGGCCCCATGATGTAGTGGCCATGGTCGAGCACGCGGGCGACCGCCGTGTCGATCCGTTCGCGGATGCGCTGCTGCTGCCGGCCGAGGTCGATGAACTCGATGGCGCGGCGCATGGGGATTGGGTCGGTCATGCCGGTTCTTCCCTTTTCGTGTTCGATTTTCTTTTCCGTCATCCCGCGAAAACGGCGATCCAGGGCAACGCTGGAGCGTTTCGACGTGCCCTGGATTCCCGCCCCTGGGAATGACGATGGGTGGTTCTTCTGGTCTTAGGCCGACTTGGCGAACTGTTTCTCGGCGTCGGCGATCTCGACCAGCCCGAGCGTGTCGTCCAGGCGGTAGCGGGTGCCGGTGCGCGGGCAGACGAGGTCGTCGCCCAGCCGTTCCCCGGCGTGGCTGACCCAGCCGATCTGGCGGGCGGGGTTGCCGACGACCAGCGCGTGCGGGGGCACGTGCTTGGTCACCACCGCCCCCGCCGCGACGAAGCAGTAGGCGCCGAGATCGTGGCCGCAGACGATGGTGGCGTTGGCCCCGATGGTGGCGCCCCGGCCGACGCGGGTCGGGCGGAACTCGCTCTTGCGCTCGATCTCGGCGCGCGGGTTGTTGACGTTGGTGAAGACGCAGGACGGGCCGCAGAACACCCCGTCCTCCAGCGTCACGCCGGCGTAGAGGCTGACGTTGTTCTGGATCTTGCAGCGGTCGCCGACCGTCACGTCCGGGCCGATCACCACGTTCTGGCCGATGGTGCAGTCGCGCCCGACCTCGGTGTTCTTCAGGATGTGGCTGAAGTGCCAGATCCTGGTGCCGGCGCCGACCAGCGCGCCCTCGTCCACGCAGGCGGTCGGGTGCACGACGTAGGGCGGGGGCGCCGGTTCCACATAGTCCGGGGCCTTGATGGCGACCGGCTTGCCCGAGGCCATGGAGCGCCGGGCGGCGTCCAGTACGCTCAGCACGCCGATGCCCTCCGCCACGTCGGTGCGCGGACGCCGGGCCTCGCGGACGCAGTCGAGGAAGTGCAGGCACTCCAGCCGCAGCGGCTCGGCCGCCTCCAGCGCGACGGGGTGGGCGTCGGCCTTGGACGGTTCCGGCACGCCGTCGCGCCAGGAGACGCGGTGCGGGTAGAGCACCAGCTTTTCCGCCCAGGGCCGGGAGTCGTCGAACACCGCCATGCCGTCGTCGCCGACGACAACCAACTTCTGCTCCTTGTAGGGGTGCAGCCACGACACGAAGATGTGCGCGTCGATGCCGTTGGCGAAGGTCAGGTGCGTCGTCGTCAGGTCGGAGATGCCGTTGTGCAGGTAGCTGTGCCCGACCGCCAGGACGCTGTCGGGCGTGCCGCCGGCCAGCGCCAGGATCATGGAGATGTCGTGCGGAGCGAAGCTCCAGAACACGTCCTCCTTGCTGCGGAATTTGCCGAGGTTCAGGCGGTTCGAATAGATGTAGCGCAGCCGCCCCAGCTCCCCGTCGCCGACCAGCTGCTTCAGCCGCAGGAAGGCCGGGTGGTATTGCAGCAGGTGCCCGACCATCACGACGCGGCCGTGCGCCGTGGCCGCCCGGCGGACCTTTTCCGCATCCTCCTCGCACAGCGCCAGCGGCTTTTCGACGAAGACGTGCTTGCCGGCCTCGATGGCGCGGACGGCGAGCGCGGCGTGCGTCTCCGCCGGTGTCGCCAGCACCACCGCCTCGATGTCGGGGGCGGCCAGAGCTTGTTCGAAGGTCAGGGCCGGCACCGCGAACAGTTCGGACAGTTCGGCGGCGCGGGCCGGCGCCGCCTCGCAGATGGCGGCCAACGCGCCGATGGCGTGCAGGTTGCGCAGCAGGTTGATGCCCCAATAGCCGCAGCCGACCATAGCCACGCGGGGCAAATCCGTTTTCGTCACGCTCGTCATGCCTTGGCCACCACGGCGGGAGTTTCGGACAGCCCCAGCGCGCCCACCACGTTGCGGGTGTCGACCACCAGCCGGGCGAAGCGCAGGAGCTTTTCGTAATCGACGTCGCTGTGATCGGTGACGATCACCGCCGCGTCGTAGCGGGACAGCACGTAGCCTTCGAACGCGACCGACGCCTTGCCGGCCAGTTCGGCGTGCTGCCGGGTCGGCGGGATGGTCGGGAAATGCGGGTCGTAGTAATCGACCTTGGCCCCGGCGGCGTCCAGCAGCTCCATGATGGTCAGCGCCGGGCTTTCCCGCATGTCGGACACGTCCTTCTTGTAGGCGATGCCGACCACCAGCACGCGGGCGCTGGTCAGGCCCTTGCGGAAGCGGCGGTCCAGCTCCTCCCGCACGCGGTGCACGACGTAGTAGGGCATGCTGGCGTTGACCTCGCCCGCCAGTTCGATGAAGCGGGTGCTGATGCCAAGCTCGCGCGCCTTCCAGGTCAGGTAGAAGGGGTCGATGGGGATGCAGTGGCCGCCCAGCCCCGGCCCCGGATAGAAGGGCATGTAGCCGAAAGGCTTGGTCTTGGCGGACTCGATCACCTCCCAGATGTCGATGCCCATGCGGTCGAAGACGATCTTCAGCTCGTTCACCAGGGCGATGTTGACGGCGCGGAAGATGTTTTCGGTCAGCTTCACCGCCTCCGCCGTTTCGGGGGTGGAGACGGGCACGGTGCCGACCACGAACTGGTCGTAGAGTGCCACCGCCAGCCGCAGGGCGGCTTCGCCGTCGCCGGCCACGACCTTGGGAATGCGGGCGGTGCCGAAGTCGTGGTTGCCGGGATCCTCGCGCTCCGGCGAGTAGGCGAGGTAGAAGTCGGTCCCGGATTTCAGCCCGCCGGCCTCCAGGATCGGCTTCATCACGTCGCGCGTGGTGCCGGGGTAGGTGGTGGATTCCAGAACCACCAGCTGGCCGGGCCGCAGATGTTCGGCGATGGCGCGGGCCGTCGCCTCCACATAGGACAGGTCCGGCTCGTGATGGGGGCCGAGCGGCGTCGGCACGCAGATCAGGATGGCGTCGGCGTCGCGGAAGCGGGCGGCCTCCATCGTCGCGGCGAAGTTGCCGGTCGCGACGGCGCCGCCGATGCGGTCGTCGCCGATGTGGTGCAGCGGGCTGTGGCCGGCGTTCAGCTCCTCCACCGTCACGGTGTCGATGTCATAGCCGATGACGCGGTAGCCGGCCTCGCAGGCGGCGAGCGACAGCGGCAGCCCGACATAGCCCAGCCCCACCACCGCCACCGTCGCGGCGCGGTCGTTGAACAGGTTCAGCA
>JAEZID010000459.1 GCA_023416195.1 Pseudomonadota bacterium
GGCTGAACCGTTACCGCCGCATCCTGGTGCGCTGGGAGAAACTCGCCATCACCTACGAAGCCATGCTCCACATCGTCTGCGCCGTCACCGTGTGGGAGTTCGTCTGCCTACTGGAATAGGTTCTAAGAACACATCGCCTTGCTTCGCCGGCCCCCGTTCTAGCGCAGGAAGTGCCTCGCCGATGACAGCTATCGCAGCTTTTCCAGCGAATCTCGTGTCGGCGCGTCGGAACGATCATTGTATCTTTCTACGGACACGCTGTTTCCATAATGCTTCAAGAGTTTACGGACGCGCTCGTCGGCGCTATCGGTTTCACTGAAAATGCTGAACCCCGACTTGGTGGCGCCGCGAAGATCCGTACCACCGTCGCTCCATTGAATGGCAACGATGTTCCCGCTTGAGCGAAGAACCGTATGGGCTTTCACATTCTGGTGAGCTTCGAATTTTGCTGGGTCGAGTGCTTGTTCTTTACCCTTCATCAACTCCGCAAAGCTGATAGATGAAGCCTTTCCAGCGGCATTCTGGAGTTCACGCCTGGGTGTGGCGTTGTCAACATTCAGTGCCCTGTTGTTTAAGGTGATCGTCGAGGGAAATATGGCGGCCGAGGTGGGGCGCGTCATCATGGACTCCTTCTTTCCAAGGGGTGCCTTTCCATTATGAATGCGCAATATATGTGCCAGGATTTTGGAGGCATTTGCGTTCAGAAGCGCATTCGGTTGTGCTCGCGCTAGGAAATTAGCCGTTGTTGCGGGAATTTTCTGCCGATGCGGTCTCGGCAAAAACGGCCGCCTTCGAAAAGGCGACCGTTTCTCATGGTTTAGAATCGTGGCGCCCATCCGAAGAAGTGCCCCATATTGTCGGCGCCAACGATCCATTCCACGCGGCCGAAATCCCCAGTCATAAATAAATCTACGATGACCACGCCGTAACTGAAAACGGTGTAAATAATATCATAACAGTCACTGAAAAGAAGATCGTTTCCATTCTGCTAATTCCAAATGTAATCTCCATTGAAGTCAAAAAATTCTAGAGTGTCTGTGTTGCCACTGAAGCCGTGAGTGTTAGTAATGGAGAGATCCTCGTTGATGGGGGTTAAGTGCTAGAGTTGCTGGCGTCCTTTTGATCGGGGTGGCTGGACCACATTAACCGTTCGCCTCCGCGATCTCCTCCAGCGCTTCGCGGTCCAGCAGGGTGATGCGGCCGGATTCCACGGCGATGACGCCGTTGCGCTGCCATTCGCCGAGCAGCTTGTTGATGCTCTCGCGCGAGACGCCGACGAGGCAGCCGAGTTGCTGCTGAGACAGCTTGATGTCCAGCTTCAGGCCGTTCGGGGCGGGCTTGCCGAACACCTCCGACAGGCGCATCAGGGCGCGGGCGAAGCGGGAGGACGCCTCCAGGAACAGCGTGTCCTCCAGATGCTCGCTGGTCTGGCGCAGGCGCTTGCACAGCACGGTGATCAGTTGCAGCGCCACCGCCGGGCGCTCGTTCAGCAGAGGGATGAACTTGGCGCGGTCGAGCACCAGCAGGTCGGTTTCCTCCAGCGCCACGGCGTCGGCGGTGCGCGGTTCGCCGTCGAGAAGCGCGATCTCGCCGAACAGGCCGCCCTTGTTGATGATGTTCAGCACCAGCTCCTTCCCGTCGGCGGAGTGGGAGCAGATCTTCACCCGGCCCCGGATCACCGCCATCATGCTGTCGCCGGGGTCGCCCTTCTGGAAGATGAGCGCGCCGGGGCGGTGGTAGGCGAGCCGGGCGCTCGACGCCAGCCGTTGCAGCTCCGGCTTCTCCAGATGCTTCAGGAGGAAGTGTCCGGAGAGGACGAGTTCCTTGTCGAACGCGATCCGCACCGCCGTCATGCCGGCCTCCCGCGCTTGGGGATAGGAGGCCCTCATCTTACAGGGCTCGCCCGCCCTTCCGGCGGATCCAGAGGCGTTAACGCGCCAGCCCGCATGGACCGCTTTCGCGCGGGGTAGGGGAAACGCGCGTCCTCTGTGAGCGCCTGCACAGCCCGGTTCCCGTCTCTTGCGTATCGTTGGTCCATCCTCACCGATGGAGCCCCGCGATGCGCACCCTGCTGACGGTCCTGGCCCTGCCGGTCGCGGCGCTGGCCGGCTCCGTCGCGGTGCGGCTGGCGGCGAACCGGGTGCGCGTCGCCGTCACCGGCGTCCATCACCCCGGACGTGGCCGCCGCCTTCATCGGCGCGCTGGACGCCGCCCCCGCCGGCCGTGCCGTGCTGGTCGAACTGGACAGCCCCGGCGGTTTCGTGAAGGCCGGCTACGCGATGATCGACGCCATGCTGCGCCACCGCGCCGAGGCTCTGGCCGCCGCCTACGCCAACGTGGTGACGGAACTGGTTGCCGCTGCCCGCTGATGATCTTGCCGAAGGTCGCCCTTGTCCGTTGCCCGCGTTCATGCCTACCATCCCCGTCAAGGCGCCCGCGTCGAGGCGCCGCGAGAATGACAGGGAGGGCACGACCGTGGACGCCACCACCCCATCCGGCAACGCCGCTTCAGGGGCCGCTTCGGGGGCCGCCCCGGGAGCCGCTTTTGGCGACCTCGCCAAGCGCGCGGCCAATTACGTTCCTCTGACCCCGCTCGACTTCCTGCGCCGCTCGGCGATGATCCACCCGAACAAGGTGGGCGTCGTCTACGGGGACCGGCGACTGACCTGGGCGGAGGTGGAACGGCGGTCCCGCGCCCTGGCCTCGGCCATCGTCAACGCCGGGGTGCGACCGGGGGAGGTGGTGTCGGTCCTGGCCTACAACACGCCCGCGATGCTGGAGGCGCATTTCGGCGTGCCGGGTGCCGGCGCGACGCTGAACGCCATCAACACGCGGCTGGACGCGGCCAGCGTCGCCTTCATCCTGGAACACGCGGAAAGCCGGCTGTTCCTGGTGGATCGCGGCCTCGCCAATGTGGCGCGGGCGGCGCTGGAGAAAATGGCGAAACCGCCGCGCGTGGTGTGGATCGACGATCCCGCCGCGCAGGCGGTCGCGCCGGTGGGCGACCAGGAGTACGAGGACTTCCTGCGCACCGGCGACCCCGACCGCCCCTGGCGCCTGCCGGAGGACGAGTGGGAATCGATTTCCCTGAACTACACCTCCGGCACCACGGGCAATCCCAAGGGCGTCGTCTATCACCACCGGGGGGCGCATCTGAACGCGCTGGCCAACGTCATCGCCTTCGGGCTGCGGCCGGACAGCGTGTATCTGTGGACGCTGCCCATGTTCCACTGCAACGGCTGGACCTACCCCTGGGCGGTCACGTCGGTCGGGGCGACGCACGTCTGCCTGCGCACCGTCGACCCGGCGGAGATCTTCCGCCTGATCGCGGAGGAGAAGGTCACCCACCTCTGCGGCGCGCCGATCGTGCTGACCATGCTGATCCACGCGCCGGACGCGGTGAAGCGCAAGTTCGAGCATGGTCCCGTGCAGGTGGCGACCGGCGGGGCCGCGCCGCCCAGCGCGGTCATCGCCGGTATGGAGCGCATGGGCTTCAGCCTGACGCACCTTTACGGCATGACCGAATGCTACGGCCCCGCCACCCTGTGCGAATGGCAGGAGGACTGGGAGGCACTGTCGCTTGACGACCGCGCGGTGAAGATGGCCCGCCAGGGCGTGCCGCACGTCACCATGTCCGAGCATTCCGTGCTCGATCCGGAGACGGGCGAGCCGGTTCCCGCCGATGGGCAGACGCTGGGCGAACTGGTCCTGCGCGGCAACACGGTCATGAAGGGCTACCTGAAGAATCCCAAGGCGACGGAGGATGCGTTGCGCGACGGCTGGCTGCACACCGGCGACCTCGCGGTGATGCACCCCGACCGCTATGTGGAGATCAAGGACCGCGCGAAGGACATCATCATCTCCGGCGGCGAGAACATCTCCTCCCTCGAGGTCGAGGAGGCGCTCTACCGCCACCCGGCGGTGATGGAGGCGGCCGTGGTGGCGCGGCCCGCCCCGAAGTGGGGCGAGAGCCCGTGCGCCTTCGTCACGCTGAAGCCCGACGCCGGGGCGGTGACGGAGGCCGACATCGTCGCGTTCTGCCGCGAGCGCCTCGCCGGCTTCAAGGTGCCGCGGACGGTGGTGTTCGGCCCGCTGCCGAAGACCTCGACGGGCAAGATCCAGAAGTTCCAGCTGCGGGCGCAGGCGGCCGCGCTGGCGCCGGCGTGAGCGACGCCGGCAGATCCCCGAGTGACCATCAAAAAGACCCTGTGACCGGCCATGTCATCGGCCGGCGTCCGAGGAGCGTAGCGTGACCCACGACCCCCACGATCATTCCCATCCTCACGACCATCATTCCCACCACCACGACGATCGTGAGCACACGCACGATGGCCCGCCGGCCGCCGGCACGGTGGACTGGCGCGAGCACGGCGTGAAGGTGATCCCGGGCGACTCGCTCGACCCCAACACCGCGCAGACGCCGGGGATGAACCGCGCCTCGGCGATCACCAAGGCGCGCGCCGGGGCGGAGAAAATCTGGGCGGGCACCGTCAGCATCCACGCGAACGCCAAGACCGGCGCCCATCATCACGGCGACCTTGAGAGCATCATCTACGTGGTGAAGGGCCGGGCCCGGATGCGCTGGGGAGAGAACCTCGAGTTCGTCGCCGAGGCGGGGCCGGGCGACTTCATCTTCGTGCCGCCCTACGTGCCGCACCAGGAGATCAACGCGAGCCGCGAGGAGACGCTCGAGTGCGTGCTGGTGCGCTCGGGCCAGGATCCGGTCGTCGTAAACCTCGACATCGAGCCGGTGGAGAAGCCGGAAGAGGTGTTGTGGAAGGATCCGATCCACCGCTGAGGGC
>JAEZID010000001.1 GCA_023416195.1 Pseudomonadota bacterium
AACTCCGTGTACATGAATTCCTGGGCGAGGATCACGTCGGACTGCTCGAACAGGCTCTCCGCCGTGGCTTCCAGCTCGCTGCGGGTCTGCACCTTGAACACCCCGCGCGAGAAGGAACCGTCCGGGATCTTCAGCACGATGGGGTAGGGGATTTCCTGATCCAGCGTGGCGAGCCCGCGCTTGTCGAAGATCACGGTCTTCGGCGCCGGGATCCGGTGAGCCTTCAGCAACTCCGCCAAATAGACCTTGTTGGTGCATTTCAGGATCGAGTTCGGATCGTCGATCACCGGCATGCCTTCCGTTTCGGCCTTCTTGGCGAAGCGGTAGGTGTGGTGGTCGAGGTTCGTCGTCTCGCGGATGAACAGAGCGTCGAACTCGGCGAGCCGCAGGAAGTCCTTTTTCTCGATCAGTTCGACCTCGATGCCCAGGCTTTCGCCGGCCTTGACGAACTTCTGCAAGGCGCGCGGGCCGGAGGGCGGCAGCTCCTCCTTCGGATTGTGCAGGATCGCCAGCGAATAGCGCGGCGGCGGCTTGGCGGTCGGCTCCCGCCAGGACGCGCGGGTGTAGGCGTCCAGCGCCGCCTCGAACGCCTCCTCCTGGTCCGGCTTCAGGTCGGCCGGCGACAGCGGCTCGATGGCGTGCACCACCCAGTCGTCCTTGCGGCGCACCTGCACCTTCATCATCGGGCAGCGGAACAGGTCGAAGATGCGGCGGGCGGTGTCCTGAAAGCGCCGGTCGTCGGCCCGCCCGAAGAAGACGTACAGGTTGAAGGACGCCTCGGGCGGCTGCGCCAGCCGCTTCATCTTGCGGCGCAATTCCTCCTCCACCTCCGCCAGATGGGCGCGGTAGAAGGTCTTCTGCGACAGATCGAGGATCGTCTTGACCGAGGGGATCACCCGCTCCCCGCGTGCCTCGGCCAGCAGGGAGCAGTAATAGCCCGTCCCCAGATACTCGTAGGTGCGCGACAGGTTCAGCACCCGCCCGGCACGGGGCGTCTTCACCACCTCCGGCTTGGCGATGTAGTCGCGGGCGGTGACGACCTGAAGGTTGTCCCTCGCCCATTTGAAGTCGGCCCGCCGGTCGACGATGACCAGATGCGCCGGCATCAGGTGGTCGGCCGCCCGCGCAGCAGGAGGGTCGCCTTCAACTGGGCCTTGCCATAACGGGCCATGCGCTCGAAATCCGCCTTGGGAATGGGCATGTTCATCCGGTCTATGTGCGCATGATGGTGATCGTACACCAGGGGGTCATGCACATAAAGAAACCGGTCGTCGGCCCCGGTTATCACCACCCAATGCGGGAATTTCTCGTGATAAATCCGGTATGAGCTGATCAGCACGATGGGAATGGCGCCTTCCCGGACCGCGTCGGCCATGTCCTCGGCGGTCATGGGGGTGTGGTGCACCGTGATGTCGGTGCCTTCGATCTCCTCCAGGAAGTCTTCGTGCACGATGCGCATGACCTCCTTCTTGTCGTCGCTGCGCACGCTGTCGAGAAAGGGCGTCGAGGCGTCCTTCACATGGATGTCCACCTTCAGCCCGCGCCGCGCCGCCGCCAGGGCCATGCCGAACGGCCCGCAGCCGCCGTGGCCGGAGGTCATGAAGACGGTCGTCGATTCGCGCCACAGGCGGATTTCCAGCTTGCGCCCCAGCTCGATCTCGTCGGGTTTCAGCGCCTTCATCGCCATCATCAGGGCCGACGGACCGCAGGTGAAGTCCAGCGTCTGCTGGTAGTAGGGCACCATCGGCCCGCCCAGCGGCGCGCTCGGCCCAACGGCTCCCAAGCGCTTTTCCAGGCGCAGCGCCTCCATGTGGTCTTCGTAATAGTCGGTGTAGACGCCGAACTCGCGATAGCCGCTCTTTTTGTAAAGGTCGATGGCGGCGACGTTGTCGCGCCGCACTTCCAGGCGGAGATAGATGCAGTCGCGCGCCCGCGCCGCCTGCTCCGCCGCGGCCAGCAGCCGCTTGGCGACGCCCAGTCCGCGGAAGTCCGGATCCACGGCGAAGGAATAGAGCCGCGCCAGCGAAGTACCGGAATGGAAGGATACAAGAGCGTATCCTACCACTTTATCGCCGTGCACCTCCACAAGACCTGTGGCCTTGGCTTTTGTCAGCAGGTAATGAAAACTGCGACGGGTCAGCCGGTCGGTGGCGAAGCACCGCTCTTCGATGGCCAGCAGCGCGGGAATGTCCGAAGGCTGCGCCTGACGGAGCGTGATGGTCGTGGTGCCGGACTGGCCGGTCTGATGAGGGTCGAGTTCGTCAAGCATCGGAGGTTCAAATCGGCTGCGCGGATGCCATGTTACTCTCTTCCACCGCTCGACGCAGCGGCCGAAGCAAGTTCCTGCCCAAGCACCGGAGTGAGAGACTGTTCGTCCAAAAGACTGTTCGTCCAACAGCCTTAGAAGTTGCTTAACCGTAATTCCGGAAACTGCCGCCGGTTGGATCGATGGCTCGGGGACGCCGGTTCCGAAACGCCCGTTCCAGTTGGCCTCTGAGAGAAGAAAGTCAAGACATGGACGCTCGGTACAAGTCCCGCGAGATCGAACGCCGCAGTCTGGATGTTGACGGGCTCAAGCGCTCGTTTCTGGAATGGCTGGTTTACTCGGTCGGCAAGGACGCGCGGGCCGCGACCCGCCGCGACTGGTTCCACACCGTGGCGCTGGCCGTGCGCGACCGTCTTGTGGACCGCTGGATGGACACCACGCGGACCTACTATGAAAAGGACGCCAAGCGCGTCTATTACCTGTCCCTGGAATTCCTCATCGGCCGGCTGCTGACCAACAGCCTCGCCAACCTCGGCATCGTGGACGAGTGCCGGCAGGCGCTTGACCGCATCGGCCTGAACCTGGAAGACGTGGTGGAGGCGGAGCCGGACGCGGCTCTGGGCAACGGCGGCCTCGGGCGCCTCGCCGCCTGCTTCCTGGACAGCATGGCGAGCCAGGGGCTTCCCGGCTACGGCTACGGCATCCGCTACGAGTTCGGCCTGTTCGAGCAGCGGTTCGAGCATGGTTGGCAGGTCGAATATCCGGAGCAGTGGCTCCAGTTCGGCAACCCGTGGGAATTCCCGCGTCCGGAGGTGCTGTACCCCGTGCAGTTCTACGGCCGCGTCGAGGAATTCCGCGACAGCATGGGCGAGAAGGCCTACCGCTGGGTGGACGCCGAGCGCGTGCTGGCCATGGCCTACGACACGCCGGTGGTCGGTTTCGGCGGTGAGACCATCAACACGCTGCGCCTGTGGTCGGCGCGCGCCACGCGCGATTTCAACTTCGGCCACTTCAACGACGGCGCCTACATGAAGGCGGTCGAGCAGAAGGTGCTGTCGGAGAATCTCAGCCGCGTGCTGTACCCCAACGACGCGACCGAGACCGGCAAGGAACTCCGCCTGAAGCAGGAGTATTTCTTCACCTCGGCCTCGTTGCAGGACATCCTGCGCCGCTACCTCCAGCACCACACCGATTTCGACAGCCTGCCGCTGAAGGCGGCGATCCAGCTGAACGACACGCACCCGGCCATCGGCATCGCCGAGCTGATGCGCCTGCTGGTCGATCAGCACGGCGTGCTGTGGGACAAGGCGTGGGAGATCACCCAGGCGACCTTCTCCTACACCAACCACACGCTGCTGCCGGAAGCGCTTGAGGCGTGGCCGGTCCGCATGCTGGAGCGCGTGCTGCCGCGCCACATGCAGATCATCTACGAGATCAACGCCAAGTTCCTGAACCGCTCCAAGGCTCGGGCGGCCGGCGACAACGGCCGCCTGTCGCGCCTGTCGCTGATCGACGAGCGCGGCGACCGCCGCGTGCGCATGGGCAACCTGGCCTTCCTCGGCTCGCACAAGGTCAACGGCGTCTCGGCGCTGCACACCGACCTGATGAAGCAGACGGTCTTCGCCGACTTCCACAGCGAATTCCCGGACCGCATCAACAACAAGACCAACGGCATCACGCCGCGCCGCTGGCTGCATCAGGCCAACCGGCCGCTGTCGGAGCTGATCACCAGCCGCATCGGCGAGGGCTGGATCAAGGATCTCAGCCAGATCTCGACTCTGGCCGAGAAGGCCGACGACGTGGTCTTCCGCGAGGAGTTCCGCCGCGCCAAGCGCAAGAACAAGAAGCGTCTCGCCGCCTTCATCGCCCGCCAGACCGGTGTCGAGGTCAGCGTGGACAGCCTGTTCGACGTGCAGGTCAAGCGCATGCACGAGTACAAGCGCCAGCTCCTGAACATCCTTCAAGCCATCGCGCTGTACAACGAGATGCGCGACAACCCGACGGTCAGCTGGGTGCCGGTCACCAAGATCTTCGGCGGCAAGGCGGCGCCGTCCTACCACATCGCCAAGCTGATCATCAAACTGATCAACGACGTGGCCAAGGTGGTGAACCACGATCCGGCGGTGCACGACAACCTGAAGATCGTCCTGCTGCCGAACTACAACGTGACGGCGGCGGAGATCATCATGCCGGCGGCCGACCTGTCGGAGCAGATCTCCACGGCCGGCATGGAGGCGTCGGGCACCGGCAACATGAAGCTGGCGCTGAACGGCGCCCTGACCATCGGCACGCTGGACGGCGCCAACGTCGAGATCCGCGAGCATGTCGGCGACGACAACATCTTCATCTTCGGCCTGACCGCCGAGGAGGTGAACGACCTGCGTGCCCTCGGCGGCTTCAACCCGCGCGAGGTGATCGCGTCGAACCCCAGCCTGAAGCGGGCGCTCGACATGATCTCCACGGGCGTGTTCTCGCCGGACGACCCGAACCGCTACCACCCGATTCTCCAGGCGCTGACCGATGGCGGCGACCACTTCCTGGTGACGGCGGACTTCGCGGCCTATTGCGAGGCCCAGGAACGGGCGATGGAGCTGTATCGCAACCAGGAGGAATGGACCCGCAAGGCCATTCTGAACACCGCGAACATGGGCTGGTTCTCCTCCGACCGCACGATCATGCAG
>JAEZID010000059.1 GCA_023416195.1 Pseudomonadota bacterium
GACTTCATCGACGGCAACTACGACATTCACTGGCTCGAACAGCTGATGTCGAAGAAGTAGGCCAGACTCCCTCTCCCGCCGGCAAAGTCGGCGGGAGAGGGGGGGCTGATTACGCCTTCAGCACCACCTTCATGCAGTCGTCCTGCTTGTCGTTGAAGATGGCGTAGCCGTTCGGCCCGTCGTTCAGCGCCATGCGGTGCGTGATGATGAAGGTCGGGTCGATCTCGCCCTTCTGGATGCGCTCCAGCAGCGGGCGCATGTATTTATGAACGGGCGTCTGGCCGGTCTTGATGGTCAGCGCCCGGTTCATCAGCGATCCCATCGGGAACTTGTCCACGAAGCCGGCGTAGACGCCGACGATGGACACCGTGCCGCCGTTGCGGCAGGCCATGATCGCCTGACGCAGCGCCGACGTGCGGTCGGTCTCCAGCATCAGCGCCTGCTTCGTCCGGTCGTAGGCTCCGGCAAAGCCGACGCCGTGCGATTCCAGGCCGACCGCGTCGATCACCGAATCCGGGCCGCGCCCGCCGGTCATCTCCTTCAGCGCCTCGAACACGTCGGTCTCGGCGTAGTTCAGCACCTCGGCGCCGCTCTTCTCCTGGGCCATGCGCAGGCGGTAGGGGAAGCGGTCGATGGCGATGACACGCTCGGCGCCCAGCAGGAAGGCGCTCTTGATCGCGAACTGCCCGACCGGGCCGCAGCCCCACACAGCCACCGTGTCGCCCGGCTGGATGTCGCAGGCCTCCGCGCCCATGAAGCCGGTCGGCAGGATGTCGGTCAGGAACAGCACCTGCTCGTCGTCCATCCCGTCCGGCACCTTCATCGGGCCGACGTCGGCGTAGGGCACGCGCACATACTCCGCCTGCCCGCCGGGATAGCCGCCCAGCAGGTGCGAATAGCCGAAGATGCCCGAGGGGGAGTGGCCCCACAGCTCCTCCGCCATGGCGGCGTTGGGGTTGGAGTTCTCGCAGCAGGAAAACAGGTTGCGCATGCAGGACAGGCAGCCGCCGCAGGCGATGGGGAAGGGGACGACGACGCGGTCGCCGACCTTCAGCTTTTGCACGTTCTTGCCGACCTCGACCACCTCGCCCATGAACTCGTGGCCCATGATGTCGCCGGGCTGCATGGCGGGGTTGAAGCCGTTGTAGATGTGGAGGTCGGACCCGCAGATCGCCGTGGACGTGATGCGGACGATGGCGTCGTTGCCGTTCAGGAGCTTCGGATCGGGCACGGTCTCGACCCGCATGTCCTTCTTGCCGTGCCAGCAGATGGCTTTCATGCTGGTGTCCTCCCTCAGGGGTTCATCGGGTCGTGTCGATCAGCCGGCCAGGGCTGGGCCGGGTGCGACAGGGCCATGGAGCCTTCCGCCACCGTGACGGCGCCGGTTTCCAACACCTGCTTCAGCCGGCGCAGGTCGTCGCGCACCTGCATCTGCGGCTCCTCGCCGAACAGCTTGGCGACCATCGCGCCGACCACGCCGCCCGGCGGGCTGTAGCGCATCTCGACCCGGACGATGGTGCCGCGGTCGCCCGGCGCGCGTTCGAACCGCACCTCGCCGCTGTTGTCCACGTCCGCCCCCTCCAGGGAGCGCCACGCCAGGCGTTCGTTCGGGCGGTCCTCCGTCACCTCGGCGTCCCAGACCACGGTGCGGCCGGCGGGGGCCTTCGCCACCCAGTGGGAGCGGCGCTCGTCCCGCACCTCGACATGCTCCAGATGGCTCATGAACTGGGGCAGGTTCCGGAAGTCGCGCCAGAAGGCGTAGATCGCCTCCGGCGGGCGGTTGATCGCCACGGTCTGCCGGACGTGGATGTCGCCGGTCCAGGGCAAGCGGCGGCCGTCACCGTCGCTGCGGCCGAGCCTCTGTCCGGCCAGCACGTCGAGTGCCGCGACCCCGGCGACCGCCGCCGCCGCCGCCGCGATGCGGTTTGGCTGCGCGTCGTGATGGCGGGCGTTGTTGCCGAGGAAGGCGAGGTCCATCAGGTCGCCGCCGACCCGCGCCCACATCCAGCCGGATTCTTGCGGCTGGGACAGGATGCCGACGCCGTTGGCGACCTCGCGAAGGCCGAAGGCCCGCAGCATCTTCCGATTGCCGTCGTCGTCGGGAATGCCGACCAGCCGGGCGACTGTGTCGGGCGCGGCGATCTCCGCCAGTCCCAGCCCGATGCTGAACCACCCCAACGCGCGCGCGAGCCGCTCGTCGCGCTCGCTCGGCTGCCGCCCACGACGCCGGTCGTGGGCGTGCCGCATCTCCTGAATCGCCATTCTGGCCTCCATCGAAGCTGAACCGTGACGGAATGTCCCCGCTGCACGGCTCAACCGGTGGAGGCCCCTCGGCGTTCCTAATCCCTTCAGCGCGCGGCGGACAGGATGGCGTCGCGCCGGCAGCGGTCCACCACCTTCTCTCCGCAGATCGTGAAGGCCAGATCCTTGTCCAGGCACAGGCGGACCTCCGCCACGTCGCGCTTGGAGCAGACCACCGCGACCGATTCGGGCGTCAGGCCGGGGTTGGCCTGGACGAACAGCCGCTCCACCTGGGTGGCCGGCACGGCCAGACCGTTGGCGGTGGGCTGGAAGTCCGCCGGTATCTTAACCTTTTCGTAGGCGGCGCGGACGCGGGCGAAGTAATCGGTGGCGTTCAGGCCGGTGCAGGTGCCGTGCTTCTGCCACTGGTGCACGATCAGGCCGACGCTGGGCATGATCGGCATGGTCTGGTCCACCACCGCCTTCGGCACGCTGCGGTCGCGCGTGCAGTTGGCCGGGTAGCCGCCGGCGCTGTGTTGCGGCCAGAGGCCGTGCACGACGAATCCGAACTTCCGGTCCACGCCGCACTGATCGGGGTTGGCCTGGCCCTCGTCCTTGGCGCAGTAGGTCGGCGACCAGGACAGGGCCAGAACGTAATAGTCGAAGGCTCCAGGCTCCGCCTTGCGTTGCGCCCAGGAGCTGCCGGTCGTGGACAGAAACGCAACCGTGACGGCGGCGATGGCCGCGAGGGCCTTCCTCATGACGTGTCTCCAATCCTTTGCTGCGATTTTTTGTTGCATACCATGGTGGGCGGATTCTGTCGCGCGGAAGTGGAGACCCGTCATCGGCGTTGGGTCATTCCGGCCCGAGCGGTTATAGTGCCTGCGATGATCGAGCTGTCCGCACCGCTTCTGCTGCGCGCCTACGCCGCCGGCATCTTCCCGATGGCCGAGAGCGCCGAATCGGAGGAGCTGTACTGGTTCGACCCGGAGCGCCGCGGCATCCTGCCGCTGGACGGCTTCCACATTCCCGGCCGCCTGCGCCGCACGGTGCGCAAGGCCCCGTTCGAGCTGCGGTTCGACACGGCTTTCCAGGCGGTCATCGAAGCCTGCGCGGAGCCGACCGCCGACCGGCCGAAGACCTGGATCAACGCCGACATCCTGCGGCTCTACACCGAACTGTTCGAGAGCGGTTTCGCCCACAGCGTGGAATGCTGGCTCGACGGGCGCATGGTCGGCGGGCTGTACGGCGTGTCGCTGGGCGGCGCCTATTTCGGCGAGAGCATGTTCAGCCGCGTGACCGACGCCAGCAAGGTGGCGCTGGTCCATCTGGTGGCGCGGCTGAAGGCCGGCGGCTTCACCCTGCTCGACACCCAGTTCGTCACCGAGCATCTGAGCCAGTTCGGCGCGTTGGAGATCCCGCGCGGCGAGTACCGCCGCCGCCTCGCCGCCGCCCTGGCCGTTCAGGCCGATTTCGGCGGCGTGGATCAGGACCGGGCGGTGGCGGCGCTGCTGGACGGATCCTGACGCCGGAATCTCATCCACCCGTGCAGGACAGCACCCAGACATCGTAGATCGGGTGTTCCATGGCCGACAGGGCGGGGCTGGAGGCGAACATCCAGCCGCTGAACACGGCCTCGGCCTTTTCGCCCGGCTTGTTCTCGACGACCTCCAGGAAGGCGGCGGCCTCCGGCGGCTCGATCGGCGGGTTTTCCCGGCAGGCGCGCAGGGTGACGCGCAGGCTGCCGAACACCTTCGTCTCGCCGACCGCGATGGTGAAGGTGGAGGTGCGGGCGGTGACCTTGTCCAGCCCCTGAAGCTTGGCGGCGGGGCGGGCGATCATCTGGTCGGGAACCGGAGCCGCCCCGGCCCCCTTTGGCGCGAGGACGGTGGGGGCGAAGAAAAGCGCGGCCACGAGGGCCGCGCCGCAGAAGCTCTTAAGTGTCGTCACGTCGGATCGCTTCCGTGGTGTCGAACGGCGCGGGATAACCCGTCCGCCTTCTACTATCCCGGAAGCGTTCCCGCGTCTACTGCCGGGCCGCGCCGGACGCGGCGCCCGTGCCCGTGCCGGTGTTGGCGTCGGTGGTCGGGCTGGTCGTCGACCCCGCCGTGGAGCCGGCCGTGCCGCTGCGGCTGGTGCGGGTCGTCGTGCTGGTGGTGGTGTCGCCGGTCCGCTCGTTGCGGGTGGTGGTCCGGCGGGTCGTGGTGTTGTTCGACTGGCCGGTGGCGTCGTGGTTCTCCTCGATCTTCTCGGTCACCGCACCGCCGGCCGCACCGGCCGCGCCGCCGACGACGGCACCCACCGGCC
>JAEZID010000009.1 GCA_023416195.1 Pseudomonadota bacterium
ACCGCATCGGCGTGGACGGCCGGGGCAACCTGGACATCGACGCCTACCGGGCGGCGCTGACGGAAGACGTCGCCATCGTCTCCATCATGTGGGCCAACAACGAGACCGGGACGATCTTCCCGATCGAGGACCTGGCGAAGCTCGCCAAGGCGGTGGGCGCCGTGTTCCACACCGACGCGGTGCAGGCGGTCGGCAAGATCCCGATGAAGCTCGCCGACAGCGCGGTGGACATGCTGTCGCTGTCCGGCCACAAGCTGCACGCGCCCAAGGGCATCGGGGCGCTGTACGTCAAGCGCGGCCTGCGCTTCCGCCCGATGCTGCGCGGCGGCCATCAGGAGCGCTCGCGCCGCGCCGGCACGGAGAACGCGCCGGGCATCGTCGGCCTGGGCGCCGCCGCCCAGCTCGCCCTGCACCACATGGCCGACGAGAACACGCGGGTGAAGGCCCTGCGCGACAAGCTGGAACAGGCGATCCTCGCGGCGGTGCCCAACTGCTTCGTCACCGGCAACCCGGACAACCGGCTGCCCAACACCTGCAACGTGGCCTTCGAGTACATCGAGGGCGAGGCGATCCTGCTGCTGCTGAACGAGCACGGCATCGCCGCGTCGTCGGGATCGGCCTGCACCTCCGGTTCGCTGGAGCCGAGCCATGTGATGCGCGCCATGGGCGTGCCCTACACGGCGGCGCACGGCGCCACCCGCTTCTCCCTGTCGCGCGAGACGACGGAGGCGGAGATCGACCGCGTGATCGAGGTCGTGCCCGGCATCATCGCCAAGCTGCGCGCGCTGTCGCCCTACTGGGCGCAGGAGGCCGGCAAGCCCAAGGAGTTCGCGCCGGTCTATTCGTAACGCTCTTTATTCCGAACACCGAGATCGCAGGCCGGGCCGGGCCTTCGCCCGGCAACCCGCCCGACGACACCCGCCGGACGAGGTTCCCCGGCCCGGTCTGCGACACACCAGCGTGCCACTTTGCCCCCTCCCCATCCCTCCCCCGCTTCGCGGTGGAGGGGGCCGGTTCCCTCTCCCGCGCGAGCGGGGGAGGGTTAGGGAGGGGGGCGCCACCGCGACGCTCTTGCACGAGGTACCCACGCCATGCCGAGGGCCGGTTCCGCCATCATCAACGACACGACGCTGCGCGACGGGGAGCAGACGGCGGGCGTGGCCTTCACGCTCGACGAGAAGACCGCCATTGCCCGCGCGCTCGACGACGCCGGTGTGCCGGAACTGGAAATCGGCATCCCCGCCATGGGCGAGGAGGAGCGCGAGGGCATCCGCGCCGTCGCCTCGCTTGGCCTGAAGGCCCGGCTGATGGTGTGGTGCCGCATGCACGACACCGACCTGAAGGCGGCGCAGGCCTGCGACGTCGGCTTCGTCAACCTGTCGATGCCGGTGTCGGACATCCACATCACCCGGAAGCTGAAGCGTTCCCGCGCCTGGGCCTTGTCGGAAATCGAACGCAAGGTGAAGCAGGCCCGCGACCTCGGCCTTGAGGTCAGCCTGGGCGGCGAGGACTCGTCCCGCGCCGACATGGATTTCCTGCTGGCCGCCGTCACCGTGGCGCAGGAGGCCGGCGCGCGCCGCTTCCGCTTCGCCGACACGCTGGGCGTGCTCGACCCCTTCCAGACGCGCGCCTGCATCGAACGGCTGCGCCGCGCCACCGACCTGGAAATCGAGATCCATTCCCACGACGATCTGGGCCTCGCCAACGCCAACTCGCTGGCCGCCGTGCTGGGCGGGGCAACCCACGTCAACACCACGGTCAACGGCCTGGGCGAGCGCGCCGGCAACGCCCCGCTGGAGGAGGTGGTGGTGTCGCTGAAGGTGCTCTACGGGCTCGACACCGGCGTGGACACCCGTGCGCTCGGGCCGATTTCCGATCTGGTCGAACGGGCGTCGAATCGGCCGGTCGCCGTCAACAAGTCCATCGTCGGCGACGCGGTCTTCACGCACGAGGCGGGCATCCATGTGGACGGCCTGCTGCGCGACCGCGCCACCTACCAGAATTTCGACCCGGCCGAGGTCGGGCGCGAGCACCGCATCGTGCTGGGCAAGCATTCCGGCACCGCGGCGGTGAAGATGGCCTACGGCCAGCTCGGCCTGCCCTGCGACGACGCGACGGCGCAGGCGGTGCTGCCGCAGGTCCGCGCGCTCGCCACCCGCGCCAAGCGCGCGCCGACGGCGGACGAGTTGTTGGCCTTCCACGCCGCAGCCCACCGCTAGAGTCCGGAGGACGCCCATGGCCGCCATCGACGCTTACCCGGAACTCGACATGAAGGTGAAGCCCCCCGGCCTGTGGCGGCTGGTCCGCGAGGACGTGGCCTGCGTCTTCGACCGCGACCCGGCCGCGCGCAACACACTGGACGTGCTGACCTGCTACCCCGGCATCCACGCGCTGATCGTCTACCGGATCGCCAACGCGGCGTGGCGGCACGGCCTGCGCTGGCCGGCGCGGTTCCTGTCCTATCTGGCGCGGGGCATCACCAACATCGACATCCATCCCGGCGCCACCATCGGCCGACGCTTCTTCATTGACCACGGCGCCGGCGTCGTCATCGGCGAGACGGCGGAGGTCGGCGACGACGTGACGCTCTACCACGGGGTGACGCTGGGCGGCACCTCCTGGACCAAGGGCAAGCGCCACCCGACGCTGAGGGACGGCGTTCTGGTCGGGGCCGGCGCCAAGATCCTGGGACCGATCACCGTGGGCGCGGGCTGCCGCGTCGGCGCCAACTCGGTGGTCACCAAGGACGTGCCGGACGATATGACGGTGGTCGGCATCCCTGGCCGCATCGTCCGCCCCGACACGCAACGGCGTCTGGCCGCGCACGGCATCGACCTGGACCACCATCTGATGCCCGACCCGGTGGGCAAGGCGATTTCTTGCCTGATCGATCACATCAACCGCATCGAGGCGCGGCTGGAAGCGCACGCCGCCGAAGAGGCCGCGCGCCCCCTCACCCCGCTCGACAGGATCGCGCTGGACGGCGTCTCCTGCGACGCCTGCGGCAACATCTGCGACCAGGACCACACCTCTTGCACGGGAGCACCGACATGAGCTTCAAGGACGATCTGGACGATCTGGAGACCGCCGAAGACTTCCTGCGCTTCCTCGGCGTCCGCTACGAACAGCGCGTGGTCAACGTGAACCGCCTGCACATCCTGCAACGCTTCCACGACTATCTGGCCGCCGACAGCGGCCTGGAGTCCCTGGACGACGAGGGTATGGCGACCCGCTACCAAACCCATCTGGAGCGCGCCTATCAGGACTTCGTCGTGTCCAACGCCATCGCGGAGAAGACCTTCAAGGTCCACAAGGAGGAGGCGCGCAAGATGGCCGACCGCTTCGTGCCGCTGGACGCGCTGCTCACCCCGACCGCATGACGAGTCCGCGCAGCTCGGCCGCCACGCGGTCGAGCACCGGCCGCCAGTCGTCCAGCCGGTCCTGGCGGAACACGCGGGCGGTCGGGTACCAGGGGCTGTCCTCGCGCCCGGCGATCCAGCGCCAGCACCCGTCGAAGCGGGACAGCACCCACACCGGCACGCCCAGCGCGCCGGCCAGATGCGCCACCGCCGTATCGACGCTGATGACGAGGTCGAGACGGCGCACCAGCGCCGCCGTGTCGGCGAAATCCGCCGCCTGATCCATCACATCCACCATACGGCCCGCGAAAGGCGCCTGACGCGCCTGTTCGGCGGCGGCACCCTTTTGCAGGCTGACGAGGCGCAGGCCGGGGATCTCCAGCAGCGGCGCGAAGCCGGCCAGCGGGATGCTGCGGCGCCGGTCGGCGCGGCTCCACCGCGCGTCGGTCGCGTGCGGATCGCCCGCCCAGACCAGCCCCACCGTCAGCGTCCCCTCCGGCACCGATCCCTCCGCCGCCGGCCACAGACCGGCGAAGCGATCCTCCCCAGCAGCGCCACCGTCCAGGTAAGTCACCTCCGCCGGAACGGTGGCAAGCGACGTGCCGAACAGCGCCGGCAGGCTCATCAGCGGACACATCAGGTCGAAGCCGGTCGCCCCGCCCAGCGGATGCACCTCGGCCACGCCCTCCACGCGGGCGAACAGGCGGGTCAGCGCCGGCAGGCATTCCACCACCACCCGGCCGCCGGCCCGCGCGACCAGCGGCGCGTAGCGGATGAACTGAATGGCGTCGCCGTGCCCCTGCTCGCCGTAGAGCAGGACGGTGCGCCCCTCCAGAGGCTCGCCGCGCCACCAGGGCCGGCCCCGCTCGGGAATGGTCACGCCGCATTGGAAGCGCGCCTCGAAGGCCGGCCAGCCGTCCTCGTAC
>JAEZID010000126.1 GCA_023416195.1 Pseudomonadota bacterium
TCCGCATCCCGGTCCACATGATCGAGACGATCAACAAGCTGGTCCGCACCAGCCGCCAGATGCTGCACGAGATCGGCCGCGAGCCGACCCCGGAGGAACTGGCGGAGCGTCTGATGATGCCGCTGGAGAAGGTCCGCAAGGTCCTGAAGATCGCCAAGGAGCCGATCTCCCTCGAAACGCCGATCGGCGACGAGGAGGATTCGCATCTCGGCGATTTCATCGAGGACAAGAACGCGGTCCTGCCGCTCGACGCCGCCATCCAGGCGAACCTGCGCGAGACGACGACCCGCGTCCTGGCCTCGCTGACCCCGCGCGAGGAGCGCGTGCTGCGCATGCGCTTCGGCATCGGCATGAACACCGACCACACCCTGGAAGAGGTCGGCCAGCAGTTCAATGTGACGCGCGAGCGCATTCGCCAGATCGAGGCGAAGGCCCTGCGCAAGCTGAAGCATCCCTCGCGGTCGCGCAAGCTGCGCAGCTTCCTGGACACCTGATCCGGGATCGTCAGGCGACGGAATGCGAAACGGGAGCCTTCGGGCTCCCGTTTTCGTTTTGGCTCGCCGGGGTTGCCAAACGGGGTTGCATAACGCCCCGGTTCTGGCGCACATTCGCCTTCCCTTTGCGATGGGCCTGTAGTTCAGCGGTTAGAACGCGCCGCTCATAACGGTGTTGTCGTCGGTTCGAATCCGGCCGGGCCCACCACGCTCCCCTGAAAGCCTTGTAATCCCTAAGCTCCTTTGCGGAGCACGGCTTTCTGCGCTAATTCGAGCGATAGAATTGCGCTAGAGCGGTTTCCGACCGGGCTGAATCGGAGGCGCGCGAGGGATTCCCAAGGGACGGCAAATCGGCGAATCTAGGCAAGAGACGAAACAGCCCGGAGCCGGTGATGGCGGCGCCCTATTCGCAAGACCTCAGAGATCGGGTGATCGCGGCGGTGTCGAGCGGCTCCTCGGCCCGCGCCGCGGCGGCGCGCTTCGGCATCAGCGAAAGCACGGCGATCCGTTGGGCGCAACGCTTGCGCGCGGAAGGCCATGCGCAGGCGCGGCCCATGGGTGGGGACCAGCGCTCGCGCTTGACCGGGCACCGCGAGTCGGTGCTGATGCTGCTCGCCCACCAGCCCGACCTGACGCTGGAGGAGGTCCGCACCGAACTGAGCACCCGTCACGGAGTGAACGTCGGGCTCGGCACCGTGTGGCGCTTCCTCAAGGCCCACAACCTCACGCTCAAAAAAAGCCTGCACGCCGCCGAGCAGCAGCGCGCTGACGTCGCCGAAGCGCGGCGCGCCTTCATCCGCCGCCAGCCCGCCCTTGATCCCGAGCGCCTGGTGTTTCTCGACGAGACCTGGGCCAGCACCAACATGGCCCGGCGCCACGGCCGGTGCGCGCGCGGCTTGCGCCTGCTGGCTCCCGTCCCGCATGGTCATTGGAAGACGACCACGCTGATCGCCGGCCTGCGCACCACCGGCATCGTCGCCCCTTATGTGCTCGACGGGGCGGTCAACGGCGTCATCTTCCGCGCCTACGTCGAGCAGGTCCTGGCGCTAACCCTGACTCCCGGCGATCTCCTGATCCTCGACAACCTGCCCAGCCACAAGGTCGCTGGGGTGCGCCAAGCCGTCGAGGCGCGGGGCGCACGGATCCTGTACTTGCCGCCCTACAGCCCCGACCTCAATCCCATCGAGCAGGCTTTCGCCAAGCTCAAGGCCCTCCTGCGCAAGGCCGCCGAGCGCACCCGTGATGGCCTCTGGAAGGCAATCGGACGCATCATCGACTTGTACAAGCCGGACGAATGCCGGAACCTCTTTAGAAATGCTGGCTATGCAACTTGATCGGTAACCGCTCTAGAAGCGGGGGCTTGCAATGGCGGGTGATCGGTACCTCACGAGGAGCAGGGGGCTTTATCTGTTCCAGATGGCCGTCCCTGCCGACTGCCAAGCTGCTATCGGCAAGAAGCTGATCCGCGAATCGCTACAGACTGGAGACCGGCGGATCGCTGCCCAGCGCGCCCGCCCGCTGATCGACCGTTGGCATGCGGAGTTCGACCGTATCCGAGGGCGCGAGACGGCCTGGGCAGAGGCCGAGGTGCGGCTCCGCGAGCTTGGCTTCAAGGAAGATCTGTCGGTCGAAACCGCCAAGCAGTTCGCCGCGGTGACGGCGCACGAGGCTCATTGGAAATTCCGTATTCAGGCCCACCGTCTGCGCCAGTTGGGATTGGGGGTCGATATTGACGGAGCCCTCCGCCCTCTGAAGATGGAGAGTGATGAGAAGCTCGGCAGAGTGGCTGAAGCCGTTGGACTGGTCACCGGAGAGGCGCCAGTCCACCGCTGTGGACGACCTGTTCGACCGATGGAAACTGGAGGCGCGACCAACCGCCAGTTCCATCCGAGAGTGCGAATATTCTGTCCGGCGGTTTCGTGAAATGTTTGGTTCTGTCGCGCTGAACCAGATCACGAAGCCGATGGTTCGGCAATTCCGCGATGCGATGCTGGAAATTCCTACGCGCATTAGCAACGAGGAGTCGGCATTACCCTTGCTCAAACTGTTGGAAAAATACAGCGGCAAGGATGTGCCTCGCGCGTCTATCGCGTCTATCGCGTCTATCGCGTCGGCGCGGAAGCGGTTAAGTTTTGTTAAGACACTGCTTTCCATGGCGGTCGATGCGGGGATCATCGCCGAAAGCCCGGCTGAAGGTGTGAAAATCAAGGATGACGGCGTGCGGCCCGACAAGGCCCGGCAGGCTTTCACATACGATCAACTGCGGATCATCGCGGAAAATCTGCACGACCGAGACGATTCGTTCCGCTGGGTGACCATCTTGGGCATGACCACCGGGTGCCGGCTTGGAGAACTGGTTCAGCTCACCGCGGCCGACGTGCGCGTGGAGGAGGGTATCTCCTACTTGAGCATCAACGCGGCCGGCGGGAAGACCGCTTCTTCCATCCGCAGTGTGCCGCTGCACCCGGCCGTGCGCGGCGCCTTCCTGGAATTCGTGAAGGGCAGGGAAGGGCGCCTGTTCCCTGATATCCGGCCGGGCACCAACGGCGATGTGACGGACCTGATTGTGTTTCGGCGTGCAAGGCTGACCCCGGCTGCGGGGTAATCGGCTTGCAACATTGACCCCCTGCCTGCTTGGTGGATCAGGCTGCCCGGATCGGAGACGAGACGGGCGGGCGGGGGATGCTGACGGTGGAAACGATTGGGCGGATCCGGCGGGAGTTCTTCGTCAAGGGCAAGGGCATCAAGGAGATCGCCCGCGACCTGCAGATCTCGCGCAACACGGTGCGCAAGGTGTTGCGCTCCGGCGCCACGACCTTCACGTACGAGCGTGAGGTCCAGCCGATGCCCAAGCTCGGGCGCTGGACGGCCGAGTTGGAGGAGATGCTGGCGGGCAATGCCAGCAAGCCGGCGCGCGAGCGGCTGACCCTGATCCGCATCTTCGAAACGCTGCGGGAGCGCGGTTACACGGGCGGCTATGACGCCGTTCGCCGCTATGCCCGACGCTGGCGCACCGGGCAGGCCAAGCAGACGGTCAACGCTCACGTGCCGCTGACCTTCGCGCCGGGGGAAGCCTACCAGTTCGACTGGAGCCACGAGATCGTCGTGCTGAACGGCACGACGACGCCGGTGAAGGTGGCCCACCTGCGGCTCTGCCACAGTCGCATGATGTTCGTCCGGGCCTACCCGCGCGAGAGCCAGGAGATGGTCTTCGACGCGCACGACCGTGCCTTTGCCTTCTTCCGCGGCACCTGCACCCGCGGCATCTACGACAACATGAAGACCGCCGTCGATGCGGTGTTCGTCGGCAAGGAGCGCGCCTTCAACCGGCGCTTCGCTCAGATGTGCGCCCACTACTTGGTCGAGCCCGTCGCCTGCACGCCGGCGGCGGGGTGGGGTGAGCCATCGGAGCGCCATCGGTTCGAGCCCGATGGCGAACGGCCAGGTGGAGAACCAGGTCGGGCTGGTGCGCGAGCGCTTCTTCACGCCGCGGCTGCGGTTCAAGAGCTATGACGAGATGAATGCTTGGCTGCTCGACCGTTGCGTCGCCCACGCCAAGGCGCACCGCCACCCGGAGTTCCCGGAGCAGAGCGTCTGGCAGGTCTTCGAGGCCGAGCGGTCGCGGCTGGTGCCCTACGTCGGCCGCTTCGACGGCTTCCATGCCCTGTCGGCCTCGGTGTCCAAAACCTGCTTGGTACGCTTTGACAACAACAAGTACTCGGTCTCGGCCACGGCGGTCGGCCGTCCGGTGGAGGTCCACGCCTATGCCGACCGCATTGTGATCCGCCAGGACGGCGTGGTGGTGGGCGAGCATGCCCGCCGCTTCGGGCGGGGCGAGACGGTCTATGATCCCTGGCACTACGTACCGGTACTGGCCCGCAAGCCCGGCGCGCTGCGCAATGGCGCTCCGTTCAAGGACTGGCTGCTGCCAACCGGCTTGGCGCGGGTCCGCAGCAAGCTGGCTGGCATGGCCGATGGCGACCGGCAGATGGTTGACATCCTCACCGCCGTGCTGAGCGACGGCCTGCCGGCGGTGGAGGGCGCCTGTCTGGAGGCGCTGCGCCAGGGCGTGCACTCCAGCGACGTCGTCCTCAACATCCTGGCCCGCCGGCGCGACCCGCCGCGCCCGGCCCCCATCCTCACCCCGGCAGCCCTGCGCCTCCGGCACGAACCGGCGGCGGACTGCTCGCGCTACGACAGTCTGCGGAGAGCGACCGATGGAACGTCATGAACTGCTGGAGATGATGGGCGGCCTGAAGCTCACCGGCATGCGGGCGGCCTTTGATGAGGTGCTGGCCGACGGGCTGAAGCGGCAGCATCCGGTGCAGCGGATCATTGGCGACCTGCTACGGGCGGAGATCGCCGAGAAGCAGGCGCGCTCGATCAAGTATCAGCTGGCGATTGCCCGGCTGCCATTGGCCAAGGACCTCGCCCAGTTCGACTTCGCCAACACCCCGGTCAACGAGGCGCTGGTCCGGGAACTGGCGACCGGAGCCTTCTTGGCCGAGCAGCGCAATGCCGTGCTGATCGGCGGAACTGGCACCGGCAAGAGCCATCTGGCGATCGCCATCGCCCGTAACTGTATCCGCGGCGGCGCCCGGGTCCGCTTCTACACGGCGGTGGATCTGGTGAACCGGCTTGAAGCCGAAGCCCGCGGCGGGCGGCAAGGCCGGCTCGCCGACCACCTGGCGCGCCTCGACCTCCTCGTTCTCGACGAACTTGGTTACTTGCCGTTCGCCCAGGCGGGCGGGCAGTTGCTATTTCACCTGATCAGCCGGCTGTACGAGAAGACCTCGGTGATCGTCACGACCAACCTGGCCTTTGCCGAGTGGCCGAGCGTGTTCGGCGACGCCAAGATGACGACGGCGCTGTTGGACCGGCTGACCCACCACTGCGACATCATCGAGACCGGGAACGAAAGCTGGCGCTTCAAGAACCGCGCCTGATCTCCCGGCCATCTCTCGCCCGCCGCGACGATCTTCCGGGCAGCATCAGGGGGTCAATGTCGGACGCCGATCCGGGGTCTGAGTCCGAAGCCGATTGACAGTCCCCGTTTCCCGGAGAGAATTGCGGCTGGAATAAGCTTGGTTCAGGTTCGTATCATGCCGCCAATCTGATCCGGTCCGGTGTGCTCTGGTAGGCCTCGTCCGGGGTTCTGCCGCCGAGGGCCGAGTGCGGGCGGGCGGCGTTGTAGTAATCGATCCAGCTTCCGATCCCGGCCCTGGCCTCGCTGCCCGTTTCGAAGGCATGGAGGTAGACGCACTCGTACTTCATCGATCGCCACAGCCGCTCGATGAACACGTTGTCCAT
>JAEZID010000151.1 GCA_023416195.1 Pseudomonadota bacterium
GCCACCGCTTCGGCGATGAGGGTCAACAGATCGGGCGACAGGATCGCCAGCCCATGGCGGTGCCACAGCTCGACCAGTTGGGCGCGCGTGCCCTCGCCGATGCCTTGCGGGGCGTGGGCGCAGGCGACCGCCTGGGCCCAGGCCGGCAGCGCGCCGTCCGGTTCCGCTGGGGCCAGCAGGGCGGCGGCCTTCGCGGTGTCGCCGTGCGTGGTCTGCGCGGCGTGGAAATACAGGTTGCGCAGGGTCGGGTTGGCCTCGACCACGTCGAGATGCTCGTCGAGCAGCGCGAGCAGGGCCGCCCCGTGATGGCGCCTCTGCAACAGCATGGCGCGCGCCAGGACCGCATCGGCCCGGCCGAGATGCGGCGCGGAGTCCGCAAGGAGTGTCTCGGCCTCGTCGAGCCGACCAAGCTCGGACAGCGCGGTCAGCAGCCCGACGATGGCCTGCGCCGAGGTGGGGGTGTGGTCGAGAACCGTTTGCCAGCGCCGGCGCGCGGTTTCCCAGTCGCGGCGGCGGGCGGCGGCTTCGCCAAGGCCGATGGCGCCCAGCGGAGGCTGCGGCTGGCGGCGCGCCACCTCGGCGAACAGCGCCTCGGCTTCCTCGAACCGGCCGACGTCGAGCAGCGTCTGGGCGTGTCCGAGCATGCCCGGCCAGTGTTCCGGAAAGGCCGCCAGCGTGGCTTCCCAGCGCTTTAGCGCCTCCAGCCACTGGCGCCGGCGCGCCGCCACGCGGGCGAGCCCGTCCAGCCCGAAGGGTTCCTTCGGGTGGACGACGCACAGGTCCCGGAACGCCGCTTCGGCTTCCTCCAGCCGGTCGAGATGCATGAGCGCGCCGGCGCGCCGGGCCTTGGCGCTGGCGTTCGCCGGATTGGCGTCCAGAATGGCCGTTGCTTCCGACAGGATGCGCTCCCAGGCCGCGCCCCGGCCGGTATTGGGCCGGGAGGGGGCGGGCGGGCGGAGCCGGGCGTAGGCCTCCAGCGGCAGCCGCTTGGCCAGTTCGGCCCACACGGCCCGATAGCGCTCGCCCAGCCAGCGGTGCGCGGCGCTCTCCCAATGGGCGTCGAAGTGATCGCTGCCGAAGGTGTTGCGCCCGTGGGCCACGTACAGGTAGAGGCGGGGCTCGTCGAGGTGGGCGACGCGGACCTTCCGCAGCAGCTCATCGACGGCCGGGGTGTCCTCGCCACGGCGCAGGGCGGGGTAGCGGGGCAGCACCGCCTTCTCGCACAGCAGCGAGCCTTCCCAGGCCCGCCGCCCCGAAATGGCCAGCCGTTCGGCGTCGGGCCACCAGATCGTCCACCGGCTGAGCATGCAGGCGCGCGCCCGCGCCCCCAGCAGCGCCGCCATCTGCAATTCCAGGCGCAACGGGTCGTAGAGGTCGTCGTCGTCCCACTGGCAGACGTGGGAGCCCTTCGCCAGATCGACGGCGCGGTTGCGCGCCTCGCCCAGCGTCGGCGCGGGCGTCGGCGAGCGCTCGATGACGATGCGCGGGTCGCCGAGCGCCGCCACGTGGCCGACCAGCCGGTCGTCGCGGCTGTCGTCGACGATGACCAGTTGCCGGTTCGGATAGCTCTGCCGCAGGAAACAGTCGATGGACAGGCGGGCCTGGTCGAAGCGGTCGCGCGTCACCATCAGGCAGGACACCAGCGGCCTGTTGCCGGACGGCTCGGCGGCCCCCGCGAGCGGCCCGCTCCCCTCGCTGAGGTTGAGGCGCAGCCGGCGCGGCCGGTTGGTTTCGAACGCCGCTTCCCCACGGAACCAGGTGCCGTCCCAGTGGTGCAGCGCGTGGGCGTCGCGGGTGGCCGCCTCCCAATGCGCGATGTCGAACAGGCGGCCTTCCCAGCACTCCATCTTGTCCACCGGGTAGATGGTCTCGGCCGGCAGCAGGGTCACCGGCTCCGGACCCCGGTAATCCTCGTAGGCCCGCGTCAGCAGGAACGGCCCGGTCGCGTCGAGCACGTCCGGCTCGCGGGCGTTGCGCCGGAGGTGATCCAGCGCATGGTCCCAAAAGGGGTGTTCGGGGACCGAGGCGATCAGCGACGGGCAGAGCACGCGCTCCATGCGCCGCTGCGCCGCCTTGTCGAGCGCCAGATGCGACGCCGGCTCCAAGCCGATGGCGAAGGAGCTGGTCCCGAGCAGCCCGTCGATCGGCTTGAAGCATTCGAAGTCGAGATCGACGTACAGCCCGCCGTGGCGCTTCAGGATCAGGTAGCGGGCGAGGTCGGCGCGGCAGATGGGCTGCGCGTAGCCCTCGAACACCGGCAGCAGTCCGGGGAAGTCCCGCGCCACGAAGGCGGCGATGTCCGCGTCGGTCCACAGCCGGTACTCCCACGCCGGGTGCCGCGCAAGCCAGCTCTGCCGGAGCGTTTCGAAACGCGCGGGAATGGTCGGCGTCTTCCAAAGCTGGTGAAGAATTTTCGGGATCACGCGACGGCACCGTCGATTGGGTTCAGGGGCGGGAAGGTTGTCCGCCGGGATAGCGGCCAGCCATGGGTCTTGTCCAATGAAGTCGCCCCGGCGTCCCCGGAAACTCAATTCCCATCCCGCTCCAGGACGGCGAGGCGGTGCGCCGCCTCGGCATGGTCGGGGGTGAGGGCGAGCAGCCGGTGGAAGAGCTGGCGGGCCAGGGTGCGGTCGCCGAGCTGTTCGGCGGCGATGCCGTAGCCGTGGATCGCCTCGATGCTGCGCGGCGCCTTCTGGAGAATGCCGTCATAGATCCGCGCCGCCTTGTCGGGATGGCCGGCGTCCTTGTACTGCCTCGCGGCGGCAAGCGCGTCTTCCAGCGTGACCACCCCGCGCAGGACACCGGTCTGGTGATAATGCCGCCGCACCTCCGGGGTGAGCCGGATGCCGTTGCAGACATTGAATCCGTAACCGTCGTGAGGGGGGAACGGCACGTCGGCGAGCAGCCCCCGATAGTCGTCGGCGAGCCGCCGGAGGATCGCGGCCTGGGGATGGTTCGTCAGATCGTACCGCTCGTCGTACACCGACAGCCGGTCGCGATTGTCCGGATCGAAGCCGCTCATGTGGAAAAAGGCCACGCGCTGCCCGTTGGCGAAGTACATCCCGGCGTGCTGCGTGATCGCGCGCTCAAGCAGGTTCCAGTAGCCGACGTTGTAGCCTTCCAGGGTGATCGGCCGGAAGCGGTCCTTCAGGAACGTCACGCCGAGGTTGAAGAATCGCTGCTCGCAGAACATCCCTTGCGAAAAGGCGTTGAAGCCCCGGCGGTGGACGCGTTCGGCCATCCATTGCAGCAGGTCCAGCGCCTCGGGCGTCCGCCGGAATCCCATGAAGCCCGTGTTGTAGGCGCCGTTGGCGGCGACGGTGAGGTCGCTGGGCTCGCGTCCGTCGTCGGGGAGAGGGGACAGGGTGTGGGGAGCGGCGGTGACGTCGTGCGTGTCGACGGTGGCTATGGCCGTCCACAAGGGGCCGGTGATGAACAGGTCGGAGTCGAGATAGACGATCTTGCGCGCCGCCGTCCGCTCGAACAGATGCCGGAGGAAATAGGGCTTGATGTTCCCGCACAGCTCGTAAGCCGAATAATAGACCGTCATGTCGGCGATCTTCGGCGACGGGAGGTCTTGCAGGGGCAGGATGGGGACGTCGAAATGCGCGCTTTCCGGCAGAGGGGCGTCGGTCGGCGCGTCCAGGACGAGGATGCAGAAGGGCTCCTCGGGATGGTGCCGCCGCAGGGCTTGGCGGAGCACCCAGGCGTATTTCAGGTGCGAACGGGTGACGACGGTGCAGAACAGCACGCCGGTTCGTTGGATCGAATCGGCAATCTCGGCAAGGGTGGGCACGGTACGGATCCGTCGTCATGGCGCGGGCGGAAAAGGCGGCATATGTACCTTTTCATTGGGAAATGCCATGGGCTTCGTGGTGTCGGCGGTCAATCGGCTGTCAAAAACCAGCCGGCAATGGACGGCGCCGTCCGTATCATTCCTTCAGGCGCACGCCGGTGAAGCTGTGCCGGCCCAGCGGATCCATGCGGTAGTTCTGCACCTCCCGGCGCAGCGGCATGAAGACCAGGGAATGGGCGATGGGCACCCACGGCGCCTCCCGCTTGGCGATCACCTGCGCCTCACGGTAATAGCGGCTGCGCTGGTCCAGGTCGGTGGTGCGCTTGGCCGCGTGCAGCAGCGCGTCGAAGGCCGGGTCGCACCATTTGGCGATGTTGGAACCGCCGAACCGCGCCGCCTCGCAGCCGAGCAGGACGTAGAAGAAGTTGTCGGGATCGCCGTTGTCGCCGGTCCAGCCGTAGAGCGCCATGTCGTGCGCCCCTTCCTGAAGATGCTTGCGGTAGTCGGCCCAGCCGTCCGTCTTCAGGGTGACGCGGATGCCCACCGCCTCCAGGTCGGCCTGGATCATCTCGGCCATCCGCTTGGCGTCGGGGTTGTAGGGGCGGGTGACCGGGATGTACCACAGCGCCGCCGCGAAGCCGGTCGGCAATCCCGCCTCGGCCAGCAGCGCGCGCGCCTTGTCCGGGTCGTAATCGTAGTCGGCGATCTCGTCGTTGTAGGACCACAGCGTCGGCGGGATGGGGTTCTTGGCCGGCCGGGCGGTGTCGCCGTAGACGGCGTCCAGGATCGCCCCCTTGTCGATGGCGTGGTTCATCGCGCGGCGCACCCGCACGTCGTCGAACGGCTTCTTGCGCACGTTCATGGCGAGATAGCCGATGTTCAGCTCCTCCTGCTCCAGCAGAGTCAGCGCGGGGTCGGCGGCGATCCGCTCCAGATCGGCGGGGTTGGGGAAGACCATGACGTGGCATTCCCCCGACTTCAGCTTGTTCAGCCGCACCGCCGCGTTGACGGTGATCGAGAAGGCCAGCCGGTCGAGCGTCGGCGGCCCGCCCCAGTGGTCGGCGAAGGCCCTGTGGCGGATCCACACGTCCCGCTGATAGCCCTCGAACAGGAAGGGGCCGGTGCCGACCGGCTCCATGTCCACCGCCTCCGGCGTGCCGGCGGCCATCATGCGCTCGGCGTACTCGGCCGACAGGATGGCCATGAAGGGCATGGCGAGGTTGGCGAGGAACGGCGCCTCCGGCCGGGCCAGCGTGAAGCGGACGGTCAGGTCGTCCAGCTTCTCCACGGACGTCAGCAGCGCGCCCATCGACATGTCGTTGAAATAGGCGTAGTTGCCCCCCGACACGGGATGGTAGGGGTGATCGGTCCGCCATTGCCGGTTCACGGAGAACAGCACGTCGTCGGCGCTTAGCGCGCGCGTCGGTGTGAAGCGGGCGTTGGCGTGGAACGGCACCCCCGGCCTCAGGCGGAAGGTGTAGACCAGCCCGTCCGGCGAGACGGTCCAGGATTCCGCCAGCCCCGGCACGGTCCGCGTCGTGCCCCGCTCGAACTCCACCAGATTGTTGTAGACGGGCAGGACCGCGTTGATCCCGGTGTTGGTGGTGATGAACTGCGGGTTGAAGCTTTCCGGGTTCCCCTCCGAACAATAGGCCAGAGTCTGTTCGGCCCGCGCCGGTCCGGATGGCGCGAATGCCGTCAGGCCCGCCAGAAGGACCGATAGAATTGGCAAGCGGCGGACGGACGGGCGCATGGCGGCCTCACACGGTCGTTTCGGGGGACGCGTCGGACGGGGCGCCCGACGGCGGGCTGGGCGGGAAGCGGATGATGAAGCGCACGCCGTGGGGTTCGGCCGCCTCCAGCTCGATCCGGCCGCGCAGGGTGACGGTGACGAGGTTGAAGACGATGTGCATGCCGAGGCCGGTGCTGCCGTGGGCGCGCCGGGTGGTGAAGAAGGGATCGAAGATCTTGGCCCGGCTTTCCGGCGGGATGCCCCGCCCGTCGTCGCTGTAGACCAGCTCCACCCGGCCGTCGGCGGTCCGCCCGACGCGGATGTCGATGCGGCCGTGCTGCCCCTCGGCGTAGCCGTGGACGGTGGAGTTGACGATCAGGTTCGACACCACCTGCGCCAGCGCGCCGGGCAGGCCGTCGATCTCGATGTCCTCCTCGCGGTGCAGGGTGACGGTGTGCCCGGCCTTCTTCCAGCTGGGCGCGAGGCTGGACACGACCTCCTCCAGATAGGCGCCGAGTTCGAAGCGCCGCCGCTCCTCGCTGACCCGGTCCACGGCGACCAGCTTGAAGCTCTGGATCAGGTCGACGGCGCGGGTCAGGTTCACGTAGACCATGCGCGCGGCCTCCCGCGCGGTCTCCACATACATCTCGAAATCGGCCTTGCGCAGCCGCCCCTGCGCCGCGTCCGCCGCGATCCGGCGGGTTTCTTCCTCCAGATGCGAAATGCCGGTCAGCGCCACGCCCAGCGGCGTGTTGATCTCGTGCGCCACGCCGGCCACCAGCTGGCCGAGCGAGGCGAGCTTTTCCGCCTGGACCAGATGGTCGGTGGCCCTTTGCAACTCCTCCAGCGCGGCGTCGGCGGCGTTCTTGGCCTCGCGCAGGTCGCGTTCGCGGCGGCCCAGCTCGGCGCTGAAGAAGTGGATGGCGCGGGCCATGTCGCCCAGCTCGTCCCGGCGCTCCACCTCCGGGATTCCGCCGGCCAGCGGGTCGTCGGCGAGCCGCAAGGTCGCCTGTTGCAGCCGCGTGATCGGCCGGGTGATCGAGCGCGCCACCACCAGCGCGCTGCCGCCGCCCAGCAGCAGGCCGACCGTCGCGCCGATGGCCAGGATGGTGCGCAGCAGCGTGCCGACCCGTTCCGCGTCCTGCCGGAACAGGCGGTCGAGGTCGCTGGCGGTGTTCGCCACGGTCACCGCGTCGCGGTCCATCCCCTCGACCGTCGCGGCCTGCTGGCGCAGGCCGTCGCCGACCTGGGCCAGCCCCTCGCGCCACCGCTCGACCGCCGCGATCACGTCCCCCTGGATCAGCGGCGACATGGGCAGCGTGCGGACCAGCTCCGCCAGCGACGCGCTGTCGGCCAGCACGGCGGCGGCGGCCTCCGCATCCCCCTGTTCGATGGTCACCGTGGCGCGCCGCCCCAGCGCCAGCGCGCGGATGGCGACGTTCTGCACGGCGTGGCTGGCCGCGTTGGCGTCGGCGAGATGCCCGATCAGCTGGGCCAGCTCCTCCTCGATGGCGATGCGGCCGGTGTTGCGGATCTTCAGCAGGCGAAAGGTGCCGGCGTCGATGGCAGCCGCGGCCCGGCGTATCGCCGCGGCGTCGTCGGGCGCGGCGGCGTCGTAGGCGTCCAGGGCGGCGGTAAGCTCCCTGGCGTCGCGGCCCCGGCCCTCCTTGGCCAGCAGGGCGGTCAGCCGCAGGAAGGCGTCGGCCAGCCGCAGCCGGGCGATCTCCCGGCGGTTGGTCGCGTCCGCGGCGTTCGCGGCCGGAGCCTCCGGCCGCAGCGCGAACAGCTGTTCGCGGATGTCGCGGGCCGCCTCGACCACGCGCTGGCTGGCGCGGAGCTTGTCGTGGGCGTCGTCCAGGGCGGCGGCGATGTCCAGATTGGCCGTGTGCTGGCGCAGCCGCGCCTCCTCCGTGATCGCGGTCAGCCGCGCGGTCTGGGCCAGCATCTCGTTGGCGAGGCGATCGTTCTCCGTGGTCAGCGCGACGAAGTCGCGCATGCGCCGGGCGTAGTTGCCGAGCGCGCGCCGGGCCTGCGCGATGGCCTCTTCCTGTTCGGCGTCGCGGGCGCGGCGCGCCAGATCCTCCAGGTCGCGCCGGGCGGCGTCGGCGAAGGTGTCGAAGCGGGCGGCGTGCCCCGCACGCTGCCCGAAGGGGGCGCGGATGAAGTCGTTGCGCGCCGCCGTCGCCGCGATCAGGTTGCGGTGCGACGCGCCGGCCACGACCGCCGCTTCGCGGATGCGCTCCGCCTGTTCGAGAAGCAGCCAGGCGACGAGCGCGATGACGGCCGCGACGGCGACGGGGGCGCCTCCGACGATCGCAACCCTGGTGATGATGCCCATGCGCTGGCGCCTTCGGTACGGCAGACGCCCTCTAAGTGCCGGTGATATCCAGGGTTGTGCAAGCGGAACCGGTGCGGCGAATGGGCGCCGGGATCAGCCCTCCTGCTCGCGGGGCGCGCGGTTCAGCAACGGCGCGGCGGTGGGAACCGGGGGCTGGCGGTCGCGCACCAGGACGACCAGCAGAACCGCGCACAGGATCAGCGCCAGCGACAGGAAGGTGCGCATGGGCGGCGTCTCGCCCAGCACCAGGATCGCGCCGGTGACGCCCACCACCGGGACGATCAGCGAACTGACCGACGCCTGCGCGACGCTCAGCCGCCGCACGATGGAGAACCACAGCAGATAGCCGGCGGCCATGGCGACCAGCAGGTGGAAGGCCAGCGCCACCGCCACGCGCGGCTCCAGCGCGAGGGTTGGGGCGGGCTCCAGCGCCAGGGCGAAGGGCAGCACGATCGGCAGCGATAGGGCGAACTGCCAGCCGGTGACGGCGGCCGGCCGCATGGTCCAGGCCGTCCGCTTCATCAGCACGCTGCCGAGCGCCCAGCAGAAGGACGCGCCCAGCATGAAGGCGGGGCCGAGCGGCAGGGCGCCGACCCGCGCCAGATCGGGGCCCAGCAGCACGGCCAGCCCGGCCAGCCCGCAGAACAGGCCGGCCCACTGCCGCCCGTCCGGACGCTCGCCCAGCAGTGGAATGGCCATCAGCATGGCCCAGGCCGGCATGGTGTAGGCGATGATCGCCGCGCCCGAGGTCGCCATGTTCATCTGCCCGAAGGCGGAGAAGATGTTGAAACCCGCCATGTTCAGCAGCGCGACGCCGAGCAGCGGCCAGCGCTCCCCGCGCGGGATGGCGAGGGATTCGCCGCGCA
>JAEZID010000204.1 GCA_023416195.1 Pseudomonadota bacterium
GCATCAGACGCCCTTCGACTCCGGACACATAGGCGTCGATGGCCGCCTGCCCGACCGTGACCCGATCAGCCTCGAAGTCGAAGAAGAGGGCGCTGGGCAGCGTCGCGCGCTCGCCGTCGAGCGGCAGCAGGCGGAATTCGCCGTCCGCCCGGATGCCGAGGGTCGTGTTGGACGTGCCGAAGTCGAGGCCGCAGGCCGTCATGGGAACCCCCGCCGTGAGAAAAGGGGCGAGGCTTTAACGGGGTCCGGCCTCCGGGTCAAGCCGTTCATACGGCCGGCACATGACTTCGTCATGACCGGCCGGCCGTATACCCCTTTCGCACATTGCTCCGCAATGTGCTGTCGGGTGAACGGAAGGTATTTGATGGAGGCCATCAAATACCTTCGGCATCAAAAGCCCAGGGTGTGCTCGACCAAAATCTTCGTGCCGATGGCCATCAGGCCCAGGCCGCCGATCAGTTCGGCGCGCTGGCCCAGCAGCGGGCCGGCGGCGCGGCCCATCAGGACGCCGCCCGAGGCCATGCCGAAAGTCACCACGCCGACCAGCAGGCAGACGCTGACGATGTCCACGTCCACCACGGCCAGCGACACGCCCACGGCGGCCGCGTCGATGCTGGTGGCGACGGCGGTGAGCAGCAGCGCGCCCAGCGCCGTGCGCCCGTCGCCGTCGCCGGCGGCCTCGTCCCCGTCGTCGCCGAACAGGCTCTCCCAGACCATCTTGCCGCCGACGCCGAGCAGCAGAAGGAAGGCGATCCAGTGATCGACCTCCTGCACGAAGGTGGCGAAGGTCAGGCCCAGCGCGAAGCCGATGGCCGGCATGGCCAGCTGCACGCCGCCGAAGCAGACGCCGACGCGGAACGCCTCCCACAGGCCGGGACGGCGCAGGCAGGCGCCGGTCCCGAGCGCGGCCGCGAAGCTGTCCATGGACAGGCTGAAGGCGAGGATGAGGGCGGTCGCGATGGTCATGGGGCCAGCCGGCGCGGGGAGCGAAGCAGCGCGACGGCTAGCAGACTATGAACAGCTGTTCAAACACATTTGCTGGGGTTTTTATGGAAGTGAATGCCGCCACCGGCGCTATTGCCGCCGGCCCGCGCGCAACGGCACGGTGCGGGTGCCCTCGCCTTGCGGCGAATCGGCCCTCACCGGCGTGTCGGACAGCAGCTCCTTGATCGGCACGCCCAGCATGTCCTCATGGCTCTTCTCCGCCTGTTCGAGAAGCTGCGCGGTGCGCTCCTGCCAGGGCAGTTCCAGCCCGCCGAGACCGCGCACGGAGCCGCGAATGCCGATGCCCAGCGCCTTCATCAGGTCGTAGAGCGACGATTCGCTGAGGTCGCGCGTCACCACCCAGGCATTCCGGGTCGTGTGCGCCACCCAATGGGCGTCGCGCAGCTGCTCCAGGATGCCGTCGATCAGCACGGTGCCGACCGGCACCCGCCCGACCAGCGTGCGCCGCCGCAGCCCGACGCCGAGGCGGCTGGCGTCCATCAACTCGTGCAGGACGGCGAGCGCGAGGCCCAGCCGCTGCGCCGGCAGCAGCCCTTCCGGCCCGCCGCGCGTGATCTTGCCGGCCCGCCATTCGGGAAGGGAGGCGGCGACCACCGCGCCGAACAGCACCGTGGACCAGGCGATGTACAGCCAGAACAGGAAGATCGGCACCGTCGCCAGCGCGCCGTAGATGGTCTGGTAGGCGGGAAATTCCCGCATGTACCAGGCGAAGCCCGCCTTCGACGTCTCCAGCAGCAGGGAGGCCACCGCCCCGCCGCAGGCGGCGTCCAGCCAATAGACCTCCCGGTTCGGGATGATCAGGTAGAGCAGCGTGCAGCCGATCAGCTGAAGCACGAAGGGCAGAACCGCGCCGATGCCCACCAGCGGGTCGGTGAAGCCCTCCAGATGCGCGAACTGCAACGCGGCCCACAGCGTGCTGGACAGCGACAGGCTGGCCCCGGCGAACAGAGGGGTCAGCGACACCACCGCCCAGAAGGACAGGATGCGCGTGATGTAGGAACGCGGTTCCTTCACCCGCCAGACCGTGGCGAAGGATCCCTCGATGGTCCAGATCAGCAGAACGGCCGAGACCGCCAGCCCGACGACGCCGAAGATCGGCATCTGTCCGGCGTTGGCCATGAAGGCGCCGAGATATTCCAGGATGGCGTCGCCGATCTCCGGCACCAGATTCTTGAAGATGACCGTCTGGATTCGCGTCTGCAACGCGCCGAAGGCCGGAAAGGCCGAGAAGATGGCGAAGCCGATGGTCATCATCGGCACCATCGCCAGCAGCGACGTGTAGGTCAGCGACGCCGCCGTCTGGAAACAGTTGTCGTTGTAGAAGCGGACCGCCGAATAGGCGATGAAGCCCCCGGCCTCGCGGATGCGGGCGAGCACGCGGCCGGGCTTCGGCGTCCACCGTTTGGGGTCAAGCATGGAACGCCTCCCGTCCGGGGTTCGCCGGATCGCTTTTGACCGGATCGGTCTTTCGTGTAGGATGCCGCCCACTTTTCAAAGCACAGCAGTGATTCACGAGGTTCCGATGTCCAACCCGAAGCCGCTCATGGACGGCAAGCGTGGCCTGATCATGGGTGTGGCGAACGACCGTTCGATCGCCTGGGGAATTGCGTCCACCCTGGCGCAGCACGGCGCCGAGCTGGCCTTCACCTACCAGGGCGACGCCCTGCTGAAGCGCGTGAAGCCGCTGGCCGATCAGGTGGGCGCGCGTCTGGTGCTGCCGTGCGACGTGACCGACGAGGCCAGCATCGACGCGACCTTCGCCGCCATCGAAGCGGAATGGGGAAAGCTGGACTTCGTGGTTCATGCGATCGCGTTTTCCGACAACAGCGAACTGGACGGGCTCTACCTCAACACGACGCGGAGCAACTTCCTCCGCACGATGGACATCTCCTGCTACTCCTTCACCGCGGTGGCGCAGCGCGCCGTGCCGTTGATGACGGAAGGCGGCAGCCTGCTGACGCTGTCCTACTATGGCGCCGAACGCGTCATGCCGCACTACAATGTGATGGGCGTGGCGAAGGCGGCCCTTGAGGCCAGTGTGCGCTACCTCGCTGTCGATTTGGGCGGGAAAGACATCCGCGTCAATGCCATCTCGGCGGGTCCCATCAAGACCCTGGCGGCGAGCGGCATCGGCGATTTCCGCTATATCCTGAAGTGGAACGAGCTGAACGCGCCCCTGAAGCGCAACGTCACCATCGGCGAGGTCGGCGGCGCCGGCCTGTTCCTGCTGAGCGATCTCGGCGCCGGCGTGACCGGCGAGGTCATGCATGTGGACGCCGGTTACCACACCGTCGGCATGGTCGCGGTCGACGCGGCGGCCGAGGTCGGGCAGCTGCTGGGTTCGCTCGGCGGCTCAAAGGCGGGGTAACGGGCCAGCGGCGGCGAGGGCATTCGGAAACATCTCCGAAGCGCGACAGCCTCGCCGCCGACTCTCTTTTTCGGACTTGCAGGATCGCAAAGCCGCCTCTAGGGTTGCGGGAACCCTCCCTCCACGCGATCTTCGCTTTGCGACCCACCCACCCTAATCTCGCCAATGCGTTGCGTGACATGCTCGACTCCGGAGACACGGAGACGAGGGCGCGCGCCGAGAATGTGTTTTTCGAAGAACGGGTGGATCCGGACCGGCAGGCGCCTTACGAGGCCTCGCTCGCCATGGCTGGCGCCGGCTATGAGGATTGGCGGGAAGCCCATGGCGAGTACCTCGCCGGTGCGGTGACCATCGACTTGCCCGAGACTTTTCTGGCCCGCAACCGCGCAGCGGCCCTGCGCCCGGCGGTGTGGTCGGAGTTGGGAGAAAAGCAGGTGTTGGTTCGGGTCGAGTGCCTGGACCATGTTCTGACCCACACGAAGGTTGGTTCGCTCGCCGACATCGCCCACAATCTCGCCGTCTACAAAGGCGACGCCAAGGACGACCGGATCGCCAAGGGAGATGCCAAGGCCCTGCTGGAGGAGATGTGCCGGTCGCTCAACACCAACCCCTATGCGGTACGCCCACGTTTCGCGGCTTTCGCGCAGGAGCTGGAAGAGGATATCGATGCACCCGACTGGGCCAATCGCCTGCGCGACCGGCTGGGATTGGCTCATTTTCCGAAGAAGGACCGCACCGGCCCTTGGCCTGTGGCGTTGATGCGCTACACGGTCGGAGAGGTGGCCGACCGGGCGCGCCGGGCCGGCGCCGAGCTTCCACTGACGGTTCCGACCGTGCTCGACGACATGCCCTATGAGATCTTCCATCCCGCGCCGCGCGAGGCGGATTACGGCCGCACACTGCATTTGAGCGACAACAGCGGTTGCGACCGGCTGGCTTCGGAGGTTCTGCACCTGCGCATCGATTACACGCCAACCCACATTTGGAAAGTCGGAGCAATCACCACCCGTGCGGATGTAACTCCGGAGCGACTGGCGCAACTGCGGGAAACTCATCTATTCTGTCTGCGTTATACGAGCGAACGCGACGATTTCGGAAAGCTCTGACCCGGCATGCAGACCGCCATGCAGACGCGACGCTCCCCCTGGCTGGACCGCCTGATTGCGGATCCGGACAAGGCGGTCGACTCCCTGTTGCGCGGCGTCGCCCACCTGCCGGAACTCCAGCGCGCCAGCCCGGTCGAGGCCGCGCTGGCGCTGATGGACGAGGTGATGGAAGACGCCCCGGAACGGGCGCTGCTGGACCAAGCTCTGTGCCAGTGGCTGCAGCGGCGCCGCACCTCGGCGGAAACCCTGGTGGAACGACCGGGCGGCGTGCACCGCTTCATTCGGGAAACCGGCGAGGCGTTCCGCATGGCGTGGCGGCTGAACCTTCCGGAGAGTTCGGCCTGGATCCGCGACAACCTGCCCGACCTGCTGCGCTGGGCCGACGGTTTCGCACAAGACTCGACCTTTGACCTCGGCCGGGCCGTGCTCGCGGCCGGCGCGCATCTGCAACGGGACAAGGAATTGCGCTTCCTGTGGTTCCGCGTCTGTGAGGAGGCCGCCACGGCCCGGCTGCGGCACCGGCTGGACACCGCCCTGCTCGGGCTGACGCGCATGCCCGATGGCAAGACCGGCGGACCACCGCAGGACGTGTTCGTCGGTCTGGCGCGCTGGGCATCGCGCCTGCCGGACAACGACCGGGTGAAGGGCGAGGTGATCCGGGAATGGCGCGCCTTCAAGGCCGCGTTCCCGCGCCAGCCCCAGTTCTGGCGCGGCCGGTGGCAGGCCATCCTGGAAGATGACCGCTACAACCATCCCTTCACCCAGTGGCTGAAGGAAGCCGACCCGGCGCTGCAAACCAAGGCGAGCGCGCCGAAGCGGGAGCCGCTGCTGCCGAAGAATATTCCAGGCACCATCAAGGAGTTCGAACGCAACGTCTCCGAGAATGGGCTTTCCGATGTCCTCTGGCGGCAGATGACACCGTTGCTCGATCAGATCGAGCGTTACGCCGACCTTACCGGCAACAGCTATTATCTGGTCACCAGTTGCACGAGCATCGCCAAGATCGTTCTGCCCTACGCCCCCGGAAGCGCCTTGGCGCTCGCCCGCCGGGCACTGCTGTGGGCGCCTTCCGATGGGCATGCCTGGAGCGTGCGGGCGCGCGCTCTGGAGCGGTTGGGCCGTGTCGATCTTGCCACCTCCGTGTTGTGGGAAGGGATGCGGCGCGCCCCATCAAACCCGGCCCTGCCGCATCAACTCGCCCTCCTTCTCAGCGGCAACGGCGCGACCGCCGACGCGGAGGCCGAAGTCCTGCTGCGCAAGGCAAACGCCATCGATCCCGATCACAAACAGTCGCATAACGATTTGGCGCGTCTGCTCTGGGCGACCGGACGCGCCGACGCGGGAATCGACCTGCTGCGGCGCTTCGTGGAAAGGCGGGTTGACGCCGTATTGCTTTACACGCTGGGCAGCCTCCTCGTCGCCGAAGGCCGCGTCAACGAGGCCGGCGAGGTGTTGGATGCGTACTGGCTCCGCTTCGGAAGCGACGCCCGGACCGCGACGCTTCAACGGCTCATTGCGGCCGGTGTGGCCGGACAGGAGGAAGAGTGCCGGCACCTGCTCTCGGCACGTCGCGGCCAAGAACCGGACCAGCCGCGCATGCCTTGGGATGCCATTGCCGCCGACTCGGCAATGGCCGTGGAGAACGATGAATCGCGGCGGCTTGGCCGGATCGGCACGGTGACGGAAGCCGACCTGCTGTTCCGCATCGGCGAGGCGGCCAAAGAGGAAGCGTCGAGCCGGATCGACCGCGTCCTGACCGACGACGACTCCGACGCCTACGCGCAACTGGTCAAGACGCTGGCCGTGCCCGAGCACCGGCTCGCCCTGGAAGGGCGCGCCGGTCGGTTCGAGGGATCGCTGCCCTTGCAACTAGCGCTGATCCCAACCGATGCTCCGGCGGAACGCTGGAACAGCCTTCGCGAACGCTTTCTCGACGGCCGTCCGCTGATCAGCCTTGTGAAGCTGTCGCGCGGCATCGCCTCGGACGATGACAACAGATTTCTGAACGCCTGGGCGACCTCTCCCACTCGTTGGGACGAAAGCTGGGCGGAGTTCCTCAAGCGGCAGCTTCGCGGCCACCTGATGGAAGACAGCGAACCCTTGGTTGATCTTTCGACACTGACACACGATGCGCTGATCCAAGCGGTGGACGTCGGATGGGATGCTACGCCTCGTGCGGCTTGAGGCAGAACGACAACCCGTCAAATGCGGGCTCGACGAAAGCCTGACCATCGGCAAGGCCGCAAACGGGAAATATTGTTGCGGCTATACTTCCGCCTTTGATCGATACGAATATTAAACATTCATTGACGTAACCTGTCGTCCAACTATCCTCCGCGCCCAAGATTTGGTGGGGAGTGGTGGTTCGATGAGGGCTAAACGGCATTCGGATTCGGTGTCCCCGATCCTGGAGCAGATTCTGTTCGGCGGCTCCAGCGTGTCGATGAACCTGATCTCCATCACGCGCAACATCCCTCCGGAAAACCGTCTGTTCAAGGCGCAGGGCCTGAACAAGGCCATCCTGTTCAAATATCCGAACTTCGACGAACGGGCCGACGAATACGCCAATCCCATCATCGAGGACGAGGATGGCGAAGGCGGCAGCCGTCCGGTCGAAACGGGCATCTACGCCCCGCACAGCGCCGACCATCCGGAAGGCGGCGGCGTCGCCATCTACCTGCGCGCGCGCAACAGCGACGTCCTGCTGGCCGAGCAGTTCGGCCTGACCGCCGAGGCGGGCGAGGCGATGGCCGCCGACATGCGGACGCTGTCGCTGATCGACAGCATCCCGTCGCTGGACGCCTTCCTGCTGAAGACCTGCTTCGAGGCGGAAAAGGTCAACGCCGACCCGCGCCACTGGCTGATCAGCGACGAGGAGGACGGGCAGCTCCGCCGCCTGATACGCCAGCGCATCGAGCCCATCGTCCGCAAGGCCATCGACGGCGGCGGCACCAGCTCCCAGGGCATCGAGCGGTTCCTGGAGGCCATCTGGAACCCGAACATGGAGGAAGCCGGCCTGTTCGTGTCGGCCTTCGGCATCGAACGCAGCGAGGCCGACGCCATCTTCAGCGCCTGGAAGGGCACGACTTTCTACGAATACCAGCTGCGCCGCATCGCGCCGCGCGCGCGCACCATCCTGAACTGGCTGAAGTCGCGGGACTGCATCCCGGTCGACATCCGCATGCACAAGCCGTACGAGACCCAGCTTCTCATGCACATCGAAAAGGTGGGCAAGCTGCTGGAGACCACGCTGATGGACATCCGGCAAATCCTGGCGGAGTACGAGGCGAGCTTCACCGCCTTCATGAACGGCCAGCCGGAGCCCTTCCGTGACTATCTGCGCAAGATCCGCATGCGTTACTGGCTGTTGGGCTACTGCGTGTCGGCGCTGACCAGCGTGGCGCATCTGGACGCCCGCTGCATGAAGAACAACCCGTCGCGCAAGCTGTATTTCGAAGCGGTCCAAAAGCTGCTGCGCCAGTTCGAGGTCGCGCTGGACCGCCGCCGCGAACAGAAGGGCGCGTTCTGACCTTTCCCGTTCGGCGCGCTTGACGCGCCGCCGGAAAGGCCGCAAGAAACCGGCTCTGTCTTTTGGCGAGGAAACCATGGCCGGCAACAGCTTCGGAACGCTTTTCCGCTTCACCACCTGGGGCGAGAGCCATGGACCGGCCATCGGCGTGGTGGTGGACGGCTGCCCCTCGCTGCTGCCGCTGACCGAAGCCGACATCCAACCCTGGCTGGACAAGCGCCGCCCCGGCCAGTCGAAATACACGACGCAGCGGCAGGAACCGGATCAGGTCAAGATCCTCTCCGGCGTGTTCGAGGGCAAGACCACCGGCACGCCGGTCTCGCTGATGATCGAGAACACCGACCAGCGCTCCAAGGACTATGGCGACATCGCCGCCAAGTTCCGGCCGGGCCACGCCGACTACACCTATTGGAAAAAGTACGGCATCCGCGACTATCGCGGCGGAGGCCGATCCTCGGCCCGCGAAACGGCCTGCCGCGTGGCGGCCGGCGCGGTGGCCCGCAAGATCCTGGGCAGCGGCATCACCGTGCGCGGCGCGCTGGTGCAGATGGGGCCGCACCGGATCGACCGCAGCCGATGGGACTGGGCGGAAGTGGACAACAACCCCTTCTTCTGCCCCGACGCGCAGACGGCGGCGCAATGGGCCGACTATCTGGACGGCATCCGCAAGAGCGGCTCCTCGGTCGGCGCCGTCGTGGAGGTGGTGGCGTCCGGCGTGCCGGTGGGCCTGGGCGATCCGCTCTACGACAAGCTGGACAGCGATCTGGCCTGCGCGATGATGACCATCAACGCGGTCAAGGGCGTGGAGATCGGCAACGGCTTCGAGGCCGCCGCGCTGACCGGCGAGGAAAACGCCGACGAGATGCGCGCCGGCCCGAACGGCGAACCCCAATTCCTGTCCAACCACGCGGGCGGCATCCTGGGCGGCATCTCCACCGGGCAGGACGTGGTTGTGCGTTTCGCGGTGAAGCCGACCAGTTCCATCCTCACCCCGCGCAAGACCGTGGACATCGAGGGGCACGACGCCGACATCCTGACCAAGGGCCGCCACGACCCCTGCGTCGGCATCCGCGCCGTCCCGGTGGGCGAGGCGATGATGGCCTGCGTCCTGGCTGACCATCTGTTGCGCCATCGGGTCTACACGCGCGGCTGAACATCCTGTAACCTCCGGACTCGCAAGGGAAACTGGTACGGGGCCGGGTTGCGATGTCGCGGACGTGGCGCGTTGGGCTGTTTCTGGTCGGTGCGGTGTTTTCGGCGGGGCCCGTCCAGGCGCAGGCCGGGACAAGGCCGTTCCAGGAATATGCGGAGACGCACAAGGACTGGAAGCTCTACTGCCAGGTCTGGACCGCCAGCCCGCGCGTGGAATGCGAGCTGGCGTCGCGCAACGGCAGCGACAAAAGCTCCCGCGTCGTCTGGCTGCGCTCCAGCGAGCGCTGGCTGGACGGGCTGCGCTTCCGCCTGGACGAGGCGGGAACGGATTCGACCAAACCCATCCGCGTCTGGGTGGACGGCGCCCTGTTCCGTCCGGAATTCCCCTGCAAGCCCTTCGCCTTCGAACCGAACACCTGCGCGGTGCCCGATCCCGACACGAATCGGAAGCTGGTGGATAAGATGATGGGCGGCAAACGGGAAGTGTCCGCCGTCGGCTCGTCCCCCGCCGGGGCCAAATCGGAGGTCCGCTTCTCGCTGAACGGCTTCAAGGCGGCGGTGGAGCGCATGGAACAGCTGCGCGCCGAAGCGGGCACGCCCTGGATGTAGGAGTGTTGGGCCGCGCCGGCGCGCGGCCCAACGAACCTCACTCCGTGCCCGCGCTGTTCGGCAGGGAACGGCGGGTCTGCGAACGGCCGAGACCCGGCTCGTCCGGCGATATGGTCTGGTTGTCGATCTGCCCCTGGGTCGAGCGCGGATAGGGCGCGGTGCTGGCGCCGGAGCCCGCGCGGTTCGGATTGGTCAGGGAATCGCGCGTCGGCGAGGTGCCGAGCCCTGGCTCGTCCGGCGACATGTTCTTATAGTCGCGCCCGCCTTCTTGCAAGGTCGCCCCGCCGCTGGTGCCCGAGACCGGCGGGCTGGTCAAGGTGTGGGTGCCGCTGGAGCTGGTGCCGCTCCATCCGCTGGCCCCGCCGTCGCTCCCCGTGCCCGAGCAGCCCGCAAGCAGCAGCATCGCCGCCGCCGACGCGAAAATCATGTGACGCATTGTTTCGCTCCGCTCCCCAATCTTGAGGTTCGCGACCATGGTCATGGCCGTTTGGAATGCCCTGCTTAACGCAGTCCTTCCCGGAGAGTTCCAACACGGTTGTACAGTTCTGGTTACGCGGGATCCGCTTCGCTTTCGCTCTTGGCGTATTTTTTCTTCGCAAGCTCAAGCGACGCCAGCAGTTGCTTGCCGGTTGTCCCGCCGTCGCCGCTAATGCGGGCGTTCATCACCGCCTTGATCGCGTCCACATGCGCCTTGAACAGCAACTGTTCGTTGGCGGTCACCGTGGTGAAGCTGCCGCGCGTCGCCTCGTACAGCGACTTGGCGATTTGGGTGATGAGCGGATAGCCGAAGATGCCGCCCTGCCCGCGCATCTCGTGGGCGGCGCGGCTGACCTGGGCGATCAGCGCCGGAACGGCCGAGGGCTCCGACCGCAGGCGGTCCACGCGGCGGGCCATCTCCTCCACCTCCGCCGCGATCCAGGTGGCGTAATCGCCGGCGCGGCTCTGGATTTCCTCGTCGGCGGCGGCCAGCAGCTCGGGCGGCAGAACCGGCACGGGGTCCTTCGGCGCGATGCCCATCTTGGCGCCCAGCCGGTTGGGCAGCTCGAAATAGACGACGGGGAAGCGGTCGATGCCCGTCGCCTTGGATTTGCTGTGCACGACCAGGATTTCGCTTGGCGCGGTCATGCGGCAGTCCATCGCCACCGGCCGCTCGGTCCGGCGGCGGTCCGGCCCGAAATAGCCCTTCGCCAGCACGAAGCGGCGGGGACGCGCGATGGCGAACAGCAGGCGGGCGGCGATGGTCCCGGCCGAGAAGGGCTTCGCGATGAAGTCGGTGGCGCCGAGGTCGCGCGCCTGCTCCACATACTGTCGGTCGGCGGCACCGGACAGCATCAGCACGGGCAGGAAGCGGTCGGGCGATTTCGGGCTGTAGCGCACCCAGCGCAGCAGCATCAGCCCGTCCACCTCCGGCATGACGAGGTCGGAGATGATCAGGTCCACCGGCGCCGTGCCGGGGGGCAGCGACGCGCGCCGCTCCTCCAGGAAGCGGATAGCGTCCCCGCCGCTGGACACACCATGCACCGTGCCAACGCCGATGGTCCGCAGGGTGGCGGTGAGCACAGTGCGGATGAACGCGCTGTCCTCGACCACGAGAACGGACAACAGGTCAAGCTTCGGTCCACCGTTCGCCCCGTTCCTGCTACCGCCCAAATCGTTCATAAGGGAACCGTGATATTGAATTGTCTCGAATTATTCGCATGCCCACAAGGGACTTGGCGAGCGCGAACTTGCAGCACGGCGCAACGTGGGGCTTTGCGCAAGGTCAAGGCGCGGCTACCCTGCCCGTAAATCACAACACCGAACCAAACAGGGAGAACCGCACCGATGCCGCAGCCCGATCACGTCATGGCCCTGCCCGTGCCCGAGCATCCGGACCTCGACCCGGACATGCAGGCGCTGTTCGACAAGTGCGTGGAGAAGCTGGGCTTCGTGCCCAACGTGCTGCGCGCCTACAGCCTGCGCCCGAAAAAGCTGCGCAACTTCGCCATGCTCTACAACGAGCTGATGCTGGGCGAGAGCGGCCTGTCCAAGCTGGAGCGCGAGATGATCGCCGTCGTCGTGTCGTCGGCGAACCACTGCTACTACTGCCTCGTCGCGCACGGGCAGGCGGTGCGCAAGCTGTCCGGCGACCCGGAGCTGGGCGAGATGCTGGTGGCGAACTACCGCGCGGCAAAGCTGGAGCCGCGCCAGCGCGCCATGCTTGATTTCGCCTGGAAGCTGACCAAGGAGCCCTGGACCGTGGGCGAGGACGACCGGCAGGCGCTGCGCGACGTGGGCTTCGGCGAGGAGGAGATCTTCGACCTCGCCGACACGGTGGGATTCTACAACATGTCGAACCGCGTCGCTTCGGCCGTGGACATGATGCCCAACCGGGAATACCACAAGCTTGACCGCTAATTAGGCCGGAGTTGCCCGGATGCTGAGGTTCATCGTCCGCCTGTTCGCCTTCATCGGCTTTCTCGTCGTCGCCGCCGTCGTCGCGGGGGTGGTGCTGGTGACGCGGCACGAACCGACCCTGCCCGACTCCATCGTCCTGGAACTCGACCTGAAGCAGCCGCTGGCCGAGGCCAACACCGACAAACTGGCCCGCTTCTTCGGCCGCGAGACGACGATGCGCGACGTGCTGGACACGCTGGAGCGCGGGCGGCGCGACCCGCGCGTGAAGGGCGTTCTGGCCCATATGGGCGGCGACAGCATCGGCTTCGCCCAGGCGCAGGAACTGCGCGCGGCGATGGACCGTTTCCGGGCGTCCGGCCGCTTCGCCATCGCCTTCGCCGAGTCCTACGGCGAGGGCGGGGCGGGCAACCGTTCCTACCTGCTGGCCAGCGCCTTCGACGAGGTGTGGATGCAGCCGCTGGGGATGCTGAGCCTCACCGGGCTGGCCGCGCAGGTCCCCTTCGCCCGCGCGGCGCTCGACAAGCTGGACATCCAGCCGGAGATCGTCCAGCGCGAGGAGTACAAGAGCCTTGCCGACACCTTCACCCGCACCGACTTCACCCCGGCCAACCGGGAGATGATGGAATCGCTGCTGGGCGACCTGACCAACCAGCTGGTGGACGGCGTGGCAAAGTCCCGCCGCCTGCCACCCGCCGCCGTGCGCGCGGCCATGGACAAGGCGCCTCTGCTCGACCGGGAGGCGCTGGACGCCAGGCTGATCGACCGGCTGGGCTACGCCGACGAGGCCGAGGACGCGGCCCGCCAGCGCGCCGGGGACCGGGCCGAACTGGTGGAGGCGCAGGACTATCTGGAGGTGGCCGGCCCGGCCCACCGCGGCGGCCCGACCGTCGCGCTGATCCACGCGGTTGGCACCATCACCAGCGGCAAGAGCGAGAAGCCGGGCGTGGGCGAGGTCACCGCCGGGTCGGAGACCATCACCAAAGCCATCGAGGACGCGGCCGGGGATCCCGACGTGAAGGCCATCCTGTTCCGCATCTACAGCGGCGGCGGCGGCGTTTCGGCGTCGGAAAGCATCCGCCGCGCGCTGACCAAGGCGCGCCAGTCGGGCAAGCCGGTGATCGCCAGCATGGGCGACACGGCGGCGTCCGGCGGCTATTGGATCGCGCTGGCCGCCGACAAGATCGTGGCCTCGCCGGGCACGCTCACCGGCTCCATCGGCGTGGTCGCCGGCAAGATGTCGGTCGCCGGCCTGTCGGAGCGGCTGGGCGTCAATTGGGGCACCGTCGAGACCGGGCCGAACGCCGCCATGTGGTCGCCGCTGCGCCCCTTCTCCCCCAGCGCGGAGGAGCGGCTGAACGCGATCGTCGACAGCAGCTACAGCACCTTCCTGACCCTCGTCGCCGAGGCCCGGCGCCTGACGCCCGAACAGGCCCGCGCCGCCGCCAAGGGCCGCGTCTGGACCGGCGCGCAGGCCCGCGAGCTTGGCCTGGTCGACGATCTGGGCGGGCAGGAAACCGCGCTGGTCCTGGCGAAGCAGGCGGCCGGGCTGGACGCGGAGGCGCCGGTGACGCTGACCCCCTTCCCCCGGCCGAAATCGACGACCGAGGAGATCCTGGACCTCGTATCCGGCAAGGGCGATCTGGTGGAGGCGGCGCACGCGCTGGCCGCGCTGCGCCCGCTGCTGGCGGAGGTCGCCCCCATCGTCCAGGCCGTTCGGTCGGGCGAGTTGCAGGCCCGCATGCCGCCGGTCGGGCTGGGGCGCTGAGCGGTGACGGGTTTCCGTTTTTCCACCGCCGCTCTGCTGGCCGCGCTCGTCACCGCCGTCTTGACGCCGGGAGGCTCAGCCCTGGCCGAGGAGGAAGCCAGCCCGACCCTGATGGCGGTCGAACGGTCCGCCCGCTGCCTCGCCACGCTGGACGCCGACCCGACCTTCGCGACGCTGCGCGCGCGCATCCCCACGGGACCGCTGATGGGGGCGTCGCACATCGGAAACCCCGACCGGCCGGACGGCGCGGAGCGCGCGGTCCTGCGCCGCTACCGGGACAGCGCGATGCTCTGCGCGCCGGTGTTCGACGGCAACGCGACCGGCAAGGCGGCGACTCTCGTCCGGCTGATCCGCGACGGCTGGATGGAACAGACCCGCGCGCTGAACCAACTGGCGGAGGGCGCCATCGGCTGGAGCGACTACAACCGGATCACGCTGCTGCTCGACCGCCGGGTCTATCTGGCCGTCGAGGATCTGATGCGGCAGCCGGACGATTTCTGATCCAGGCGATTTAACGATGTCCTACAGCTTCCTCTACACGGCGGCGACACTGCTCGGACTGTCCGCCCAGCCGCTGCCCACCCCGCCGGTCCTGGCGCCGCCCTCCCCGGCTCCGCCCGCCGTCACCACAACCGCCGTCACCACGACCGCCGTGGCCACGACCGGTCCCGCCGAAGGCGGCGGTTTCACCGCGCACGTCGCCTCCTACAAGACCGAGGCCGCCGCGCACACGGGCTGGGCGCAGATACGCAGCCAGGCACCGGACCTCGGGTCGCTGACTCCGCATTTTCTGCCCGTCGAGGTTCCCGACAAGGGCACCTGGGTTCGCCTGACCGCCGGCCGTTTCGCCAGCCGCGCGGATGCCGCCGGATTTTGCGCCTCGCTGAAGGCCGTGGTGCCCTACTGCCGCCCCCTGGAGGTTCGGGAGTAATCCCCCCCGAGGCCCGCCGATCGACTGGCCAAAGCAAAGGCGCCCGATGGTCCCATCGGGCGCCTTTGCGAAACGCCTTTGCTTGCGCGCCAGGATCGAGCGGAGCGCCGTTTCCCGCCGGTCAGTGCCGTGTGGAAAGGCTCGCCGAGTAAAGAAAGAGCAGGGAATTGCCGCTCAATTTTTTTTCGCTCTCAAGGTAGCTCTGAAATCCGGGAGAGCAAATCAATCGGGCGATCTCGTCCTTGGTAAAAACCGGCAAAAACGGATTGTTCGACAGCTCATCGAATGCCGCCCTCGCCACCAGCCGCAGATTGGGCGGAAGCGCCGCAATATAGCGGTCGAGAGCACACTCTTCCTCACGCTCCATTTGGCGCACTCCTTCTCCACAATGTCCGAAGCTTAGTGGCTACAGAATAAAGATTGCGCAAACGTTCAAACGCGTAAAGAGACATCAACTGACGAAGTAGCAAAACCCGCACGCTGTTGTTCCTGCGTCACATTATACTTTGTGGGTAAGTAGGTCGATACACGCCTATGCCTCCAACCGGACGTCAACGTCTCGGTTCGCGCGCTCCCATCGGGTGCGCGACGGCAAAGGGCTTGCCGCGCCACCATGGCGGCCAACGCCAAACTCTCGCCCATTATTCCGACGATGATGGCGATTTCCGGCGGTGGGCGCCTGCGCCTGACCGCCCGGAATCGGCCGAGTGCCGCATCAACGAAGATTCTTGCCTCCCGATGCTCCGGCCCCAATATCACCCGAAGAACCCGTTCCTTATGCAAATCGGATAGAATCACGGCCATTGGTCATAGAATGACTTACCGAACCTCCCTTTTTAGAATACTTGCATAATCAAGGGCCGCTCATTTCCGGATTGATTCAATAAAACTTATCCTCAACCACATTGACCATCATGACTTAATCGTATATATGCAAACGACCCTTCTCGGCGCGGGCAAGCCCCGAACGGCGGCGGGGAACCACTCGCCCAAGCGGAGTGTTTGATTCCCTCTTGGAAGAGCAATGTCCCGCCTGACAAATATTCGACACCACAATCATCGAACGCGCCGTGCAGCCTGACGATTCCAACACCACAGCACCGACGCACAATCCGGCGGACACTCACCCGGAGCACGCCCCATCCCCCCCGCCCCACCGCGACGGCGATGAGGCCGGCTGCTGCATCGTCGGCATCGGGGCGTCGGCCGGCGGGCTGGAGGCGCTGCAACGCTTTTTCGACAACGTGCCGGGCGGCAGCAACCTCGCCTATGTGGTCGTTCAGCACCTCTCGCCGGTGCACAAGAGCCTGATGGTCGACCTGCTGTCCAAGCACACCGAGATGACGGTGGTGCAGGCGGCGGACGGCATGGCCGTGGAGCGCAACACCGTCTACCTGCTGCCTCCCGCCAAGCATATGGCGATCGAGGACGGGCGCCTGCGCCTGACCGCCAAGGACGCCGGCGGCGGGATGAGCCTGCCCATCGACATCTTCTTCACAGCGCTGGCCCAGGACCAGGGATCCTACGCCATGGGGGTGGTGCTGTCCGGCACGGGGTCGGACGGCACGCGCGGCATCCTGGCCATCAAGTCGGCCGGCGGCTTCACCGCCGTGCAGGAGCCGGAAACCGCGCAGTTCGACGGCATGCCGCGCAGTGCCATCGCCACCGGGCAGGTGGACGCCACCTTGCCGCCGGACGCCCTGCCCGCCCGCCTGATCGAACACGCGCGCAAGGCGCTGAGCCGCGCCCGGCCAACCCCAAGCCCGCGCAACCGCGACAAGGAAAGCGACCCGCTGGCGCAGATCGTCGCCTCCATCCGGTCGGTCACGGGCGTGGACTTCTCCCATTACAAGCTCGCCACGCTGCTGCGCCGGATCGAACGGCGGATGAACGGGGCCGGGCTGGAGTCCATGGAGGATTACGCGGCCCTGCTGCGCCGGAACAACGCCGAGGCGGTCAGCCTATACAAGGAGATGCTGATCGGCGTCACCCGCTTCTTCCGCGACGAACCGGCCTTCAAGGCGCTGGCGGAAAAGGTCATTCCGGCGCTGCTGGCGAACCGCAACCCGCGCGAGGCGATCCGCGTCTGGGTGTGCGGCTGCGCGACCGGCGAGGAGGCCTACTCCATCGCCATCCTGTTCGCCGAAGCGCAGGAGCGGCTGGGCCGCAGCCTCGACGTCAAGATCTTCGCCACCGACATCGACCAGGACAGCATCGAAACCGCCAGCCTGGGCGAGTATCCGCGCTCCATCGCCGAGGACGTGTCGCAGGAACGGCTGGCCCGCTTCTTCACCGCGCGCGGCGACCGCTACGTGGTGTCGCGCGACATCCGCCGCATGGTGGTGTTCGCCGTCCACAACATCATGCGCGACCCGCCCTTCACCAAGATCGATCTGGTCAGCTGCCGCAACCTGCTGATCTACATGGACACGCCGTTGCAGCGGAAGGTGCTGAGCCTGTTCCAGTACGCGCTGCGCCAGGGCGGCTTCCTGTTTCTCGGCACCAGCGAGACGCTGGGCGAGCTGTCGGCGGAGTTCCACGTCCTCGACGGTCGGAACAAGCTGTTCCAATCCCTGCGCGCCGGTTCCTACCGGCTCTCGCGGCTGCTGGTGCCGACGGTGGCCGCCCCGATGGTCCGGCACGGCGACGACGGCGCCGGCCAGGCGCACGAGGAGGGCGCCGCCATCGACGAGGCCATCGGCACGCTGATGAAGGCCTATGTGCCGCCGTGCCTGCTGGTCAACGACCAGATGAACATCCTGCACGTCTTCGGCGACGCCTCGTCCATCCTGAAGGTCCCGGCGGGCGAGGCGACGCTGAGCGCCCTGAAGCTGCTGCCGTCCTCCGTCGCCATGGTGGCGGGCACGGCGCTGACGCGCGCCTTCCGCTCCGGCGACGAATTCGCGCTGTCCAACATCCCGGTGAAGGACCGCGACGGCATCTCGGCGGTCAGCCTGCGCGTGAAGCCATTCACCGTGCGCAAGACCGGGCGGCGCTTCGCTCTGGTCCTGGTGGATCCGGCGGCGACCAGCTTCCTGCCGGTGCCGGACAGCGACTTCGACCTGAACGCCGACGCCGCCGAGCGCATCCGCGGGCTGGAGCAGGAGTTGATGTCGCGCGGCGAGAACCTCCAGGCCACCATCGAGGAGCTGGAGACGGCCAACGAGGAACTCCAGGCGACCAACGAGGAGCTTTTGGCCTCCAACGAGGAGCTGCAAAGCACCAACGAGGAGCTTCAGTCGGTCAATGAGGAACTCTATTCCGTCAACGCCGAGTATCAGGCGAAGGTGGAGGAGCTGACCGAGATCACCAACGACCTCGACAACCTGCTGCGCTCGACCGAGATCGGCACGGTCTTCCTCGACGGCGACATGGTGATCCGGCGCTTCACCCCGGCGGCGGCGGGCTTCATCAACATCATCCCGCGCGACGTCGGGCGGTCGATCACCCATCTTTCGACCAACATCGACTATCCCGACTTCATCGGCGACATTCGCGCGGTCTTCGAAAGCCACCGGCCCATCGAACGGCACGTCCGTGTCGGCGGGGAACGGTGGGTGCTGACCCGCATCCTGCCCTACCTGACCGACAAGAACATGGTCGCGGGCGTGGTCGTCACCTTCGTGGACGTCACCGCCGCCAAGGAGGCGGAACACCGCCTGCAAACCGTGCTGAACAGCCTGCCGGAGCACATCGCGGTCATCGACCGCGACGGCATCATCACCATGGTCAACGCCGCGTGGCGCGGCTTCGGCGAAGGCAACGGGGCGCCCGCGCTGGACCGTTGCGGTCCGGGCACCAATTACCTGGACATGTGCCGGATCGACAATGACGTCGAGGGCGCCGAGATCGGCCGCGCGGTGCATGAGGGGCTGCGCAAGATCCTGGCCGGGGAGATCGGCCACTTCACCATCGAGTACCCGTGCCATTCGAACGCGGAGCATCGCTGGTTCCTGATGCAGGCGTGCCGCTTGAACGACGTGACCGGAGGCGTGGTGGTCAGCCACATCAACATCACCAACCGCAAGCTGATGGAACTGCGGCTGAACGCCAGCGCCATCCAAACCACGGACATCGCTAAGGACATCGCCACCGGCGCCACCGAGGGGGCGGCGTGAGCGAGTCCCTCAACGAACGCCTGCGCCGCCGGGCCGAACAGGCCCTCACCAACGGCTTCGAGGGCGCCGAACCTTCGGCCCAGACCCTGAAGGAGGTCGTGCACGAGCTGTACGTCCATCAGGCCGAGCTGGAAATCCAGAACGAGGAGCTGCGCACCGCCCAGCAGGCGCTGGAGGCGTCGCGCATCCAGTATGTCCAGCTGTTCCAGTCGCTGCCGCTGGCCTGCTTCACGGTCAACGCGGCCGGCATCGTCGGGGAGGCCAACGCCGCCGCCGAGCGGCAGTTCGGCCTGCCGAGCCGCCGGCTGAAGGGCCGGCCGCTGACGCTGCTGGTGGAGTCGGTCGATCACGGCCGCCTGTTCACCGCGCTGGCGCGGCTGCGCGAGAGCGGCCACTGGACGCGGCAGGAGTATGTCTATGTCGGCGCCCAAGGCCCCATCGACGGCCTGACCGACGCGCGGACGGTCTTCCTGGACGACGCCGACAAGGGCGACGTTCTCATCACCGTCACCGACGTGACGGAGCGCAACGCTTGGGTCAGCGAGCTTCAGGCCGCCCGCGACGAGGCCGAACGCGCCCGCGCCGCCTACCACCACATCCTGCAATCGGTCGCCGACGGCATCTTCGGCCTGGACGAGGACGGCACCGTCACCTTCGTGAACGCGGCGGCCCTTGCCATGACCGGCTTCACCTCCGCCGATCTGGTCGGGCGCGGCTTCGCCGACCTGCTGGACGGCGCTTCGGAGGGCCAGCGCGCGGTGGCGGAGGCACTGGCCGACGGGCAGGTGCGCACCATCGCCGGGGAACGGCTGCGCCGCAACGCAGGGGGCGGCGGCGGGGATTTTCTGGCGGAACTGACCATCTCCCCCATCGTCGAGCAGCGGCGGATCACCGGCGCCGTCGTCGCCGTCCGCGACGTGACCGCGCGCCGCGCCGCCGAAGAGGCGCTGACCGTCAGCGAGCGGAGGCACCGCACGCTGGTGCAATCCCTGCACGAGGGGCTGGTCATGCGCTCGGTCGATGGGACAGTGCAGGTCGCCAACAGCATGGCCGAGCGGCTGATGGCCGGCCCGGCCGCCGTGCTGCTCGACCCGCGCGCCAAGCCGTTCAACACGCGCACGCTGGGCGACCGCGCGACCACGGCGGGACGGCGCTTCATCGGCGCCGACGGCGCCCGCCTGGACGGGCTGCCGCCCGCCGCCCAGGCCGCCGAAAGCGGCAAGCCGGTCATCGAGCAGATCGTCGGCATCGCCCAGGGCGACGGCGCCGACGCGCCGACGCGCTGGCTGCGCGTGTCCAGCCATCCGGTGCCGCAGGCCGACGGTTCGGTCGAGGCGGTGGTCACCAGCGTCACCGACATTTCCGCCATCAAGTCGATGGAGCGCGAACTTAACGTCGCGCTGGACGCCAAGGAACGCTTCATGGCGGCGGCCAGCCACGACCTGCGCCAGCCCGTGCAGGCGCTGATGCTGCTGTCCGGCCTGCTGGCCAAGGAAGCCATCCCGGACGAGGCGCGGCGCATCGCCAACCAGCTGCGGGATTCGGTCGGCTCGCTCGGCGGGCTGCTCGACTGCCTGCTGGACATCTCCAAGCTGGAGGCGGGGCTCGTCTCCCCCGACCTCGGCACGGTGGACCTCGGCGCGATCATGGAGCGCCTGCATGGGGAGTTCTCCACGCTCGCCGCCAACGCGGGCCTGCGGCTGGACACGGTTCCCGCCCGCCTGACCTTGCAGAGCGATGGTGCGCTGCTGGAACGGGTCCTGCGCAACCTGCTCGCCAACGCGGTCCGCTACACCAAGCAGGGGCGCATCCTGTTCGGCGTGCGGCGCCGCGCCGCCTCCCTGCGCATCGAGGTGTGGGACACCGGCATCGGCATCGCCGACAGCCAGCTCGACCGCATCTTCCAGGACTTCTATCAGGTTGGCAACGCCGCCCGCGACCGGCGCGAGGGGCTGGGCATGGGCCTCAGCATCGCCAAGCGCCTCGTCCAGATGCTGGGCGGGACCATCGACGTGACCTCGCGCCTCGGTCGCGGGTCCTGCTTCGCAATTACCCTGCCAAACGCGTTGGCCACCGACTCCGACGGACGGGCCGACAGCGCGCTTGGCGGCGGCGACGGCGACCTTGTGGACGGCAGCGACGCGCTGATCCTGCTGGTGGAGGACGACGCGGTCATCCGCATGGCCCTCGCCCTGATGCTGGAAGGGTGGGGCTACCGCGTGGTCGAGGCCGGCTCGGTGTCCGAGGCGTTCGAACTGCTCGACGGGGAACTGGTCCCCGACCTCGTCCTGACCGACTACCGCCTGCCCGAGGGCGGAACCGGCCTGATGGTGATGGACACGGTGCGCCGCCGCCTGGGCCGCGACCTGCCGGGTGTCCTGCTGACCGGCGACACGTCGTCCGACCGCCTGCGCGAGGCGGCCGGTGCCCAGTGCGCCCTGTTGCACAAGCCGATCCAGCCGCACGACCTTTTCAACATCGTGCGCGAGATGTTGCGAAACTCTTCCCCTTTCCCGGCTCCGCAGGAAGGGTGAGAGGCAGGATTTTCGGGAAAACCCAACCCTCACCCGGCCCTGTGGGCCACCCTCTCCCACCGGGGGCGGGAGAGGGGAAATCTGTTCACGGCCTCTCCAAATCCATCCTGGTCGCTTTCTTCAGATGGTTCAGCCGTTCCTCCGCCCGGTCGCGGTCGTAGGGACCCTCCACTTCCATGCCGAAGCTGACATAATGCCCGTCCGGGCGGTCGATGTGGGTGCCGATGGGGATGTATTCGTCGGCGGGATCGTCGTTGCCGACGATCGCGCCGTTCCGGATCTCCACGATGTGCGCCATGGCGAACGTCCTCTATTGCTGACCGGCCGCCTCCGTCGGCTGCCAGTGGGCCACCCCGGTCATGTCGGGAAGGCGGTGCGCGATGCCCTTGTGGCAGTCGATGCAGGTCATCTGACCGGAAAAGAGATAGCGCTCGTGAGCCTGCGCGGCACGGGCACCCTGTTTGGTTATGTCCATGCTCTCCGCGCTGTGGCAGTTGCGGCATTCCAGGGAGTTGTTGGCCTTCAGCCGCGCCCATTCATGCTCCGCCAGGGTCCGGCGCATCTCCTGGAACTTCTCGCGCGTGTCGATGGAACCGAAAAGGTGCCCCCAGACCTCCTTGGACGCCTGCATCTTGCGGGCGATCTTGTCGGTCCAGTTGTGCGGCACGTGGCAGTCCGGGCAGGTCGCCCGCACGCCGGAACGGTTGGTGAAGTGGATGGTCTGCTTCATCTCCTCATAGGGGTTCGACTGCATCTCGTGGCAGCTGATGCAGAAAGCCTCCTTGTTGGTGGCTTCCAGGACGGTGTTGAAGCCGCCCCAGAACATCACGCCCGCGAGGAAGCCGCCCAGCGTCAGGAAGCCCAGGCTGAAATAGGCCGCCGGGCGCGAGAAGGTCTGCCACACCGTCCGCAGCGAGTCTTTCAGCGCCATGGCTCACCGCCCCCCGCCGGGCGGCGTGGTGATCGCGTCGAGGTCGCGGAAGGTGTTCTCCACCAGCGGGTTGGCGGTCGTCTGCGGCACATGGCAGGCCGTGCAGAAGTAACGGCGCGGCGCCAGCCCGCCCAGCATGTTGCCGTCGCGGTCCTGGTAGTGGGAAATGCTGATCATGGGCGCCTGCGATTGCTCGGTGTATTTGCGGCTGTGGCAGGACAGGCAGCGATTGAAGTTCTAGTCGATCTGATAGTCCCGGATGTTGTGCGGGATCACCGGCGGTTGTTCCGGGTAGTTGCGCGTCTTGCGCCGGTCGTCGGTCAGATCGGGCGCGATGGGCGGGGCCGGCGCCTCGGTGTTGAAGGGATCCGGCCCGACCAGGCGCGGGGCGTCCACGGCGAGCGCCCCGGTGACCACGGTCGTCAGGGCCGCCACGGCGGCCAGCATCATGCGGACTCTCATTTCCCCTCCCCCGCTTGCGCGACCTGGACCGGCACCACCCTGACCGCGCATTTCTTGAAGTCGGTCTGCTTGGAGATCGGGTCGGTGGCGTCCAGCGTGACCTTGTTGATGAGCTGGCTGGCGTCGAAGAA